>DASRRN010000054.1:0-15228 GCA_035695685.1 Acidobacteriaceae bacterium
TCACCGAAGGTACGGGAGATCCGCAGACGGCGCGGTTGCGCCCGATCGAACTGGGAAATACCTACGGAAACATGATTGCGGCGAAGAGCGGCCTCGATTTTGGCGAACGAGTGATCACTACGGGCGTGAGCCTGATCAAGAGTGGTGATAAGGTTCGCGTCATTCCCTGATTGCACAACGGTCATGAGCCGATACGATGAGCCATAAATCAGAAGCCGAGTACATCGAACGCACCCATAACACGGCGCGTTTCTTCACCGAACACCGCCAGGTCGCGCTGGTCCTGTTGATTGCTGTCTGCATGTGGGGTTGGTATGGCTACATGCACATGCCCAAACGCAAGGACCCGAGTATTCCGGTGCGTGTGGCAGTCGCTTCTACGGCATGGCCCGGAGCTACGGCGCAAGAGGTGGAGCAGCTGGTAACCCGGCAGGTGGAACAGGTGATGGCGACCAACGCTTTCATCAAACCCCCTCTGGCCTCCGACTTTGGCATACGCTCCATCAGCTTTCCCGGGCTGTCGTTGGTCTACGTTCAGCTCGATGACCAGGTGACCGACCCCAAGAAGCAATTCTCAGACATCAATCTCAAGTTGAACGCGGTCAACAGCAGACTGCCCCAGGGCGCTGGCCCGATCCAGTTCAATAGCGATTTTGGCGACACTGCAGCCCTGATGCTGACCGTCGCCAGCCCGCGAGCCAGCGACGTCGACATCGCCTTGCGCGCACGGTCGATCCGGAGCGCCATCGAAGCCACACGCGCATCAGAAGGCGCTCGAGCGCCCCAACCCCGGGTGAGCATTGTGTACGCATTTCCACTCTCTGTCTCCCCTGCCCTGGTGCGGGATGCGTTTGTTTCCGTAATGCAAACGGGAGGGCAAAACAAATACATCTCGGACCCGCATTTCTTTTCGGGCAGCGGGTTTATTGGAGCCGATGTCAGCTCACGTTTGAGCGATGATGAATTGCGCGCTCTGGGCGATCGCCTGGTGGTAGAGAAGCTACATCAGTCAGAGATCCACCCGGACAGTTGGCCGGCCGCGTTCATCCGTAATCCGGCAGACACGGAAGCGCGTCTAGCGGCAGTTGCAGGGGACAAGTATTCGTACCGGGAACTGGACGACTTTACCGACCTGATCGGCAGGACCTTGCAGGGCGCACCGGAAGTGGCCAAGATTGAACGCAAAGGTGTGTTGCCGGAGCAGATCTACCTCGACTACTCGCAACAGCGGCTGGCCGAATACGGCATGACGCCTGCCAATCTGAAAGATATTTTGGGAGCGCGCAATATCACGCTGCCCGGCGGCCAACTCGAAGTCGGGCCGCAGAACATTCAGATTGACCCCTCGGGTAAGTTCACCAATCCGCAACAGATTGGGGACGTGATCGTCGGCTCTTCGTCTTCTGCCGCGCAGAGCCCGGTTTATTTGCGAGACCTGGTGGACATTTCGCGCGGATACCAGAGCCCGGCAAAGTACCTGAACTACCTGACCTGGGCGGACAAGCAAGGACACTGGCGACGCAGCCGTGCGGTGACGGTCGCGGTGCAGATGAAAGATGGCGAGCAGATTGACGCCTTCGGACGCAGTGTCGACGCGAAGCTTGCGGCGGTGAAGCAATATCTTCCCGATGACCTGATTATTGCGCGCACCTCGGACCAGCCGTTGCAGGTAGAAGAGAACCTTAGCCTGTTCATGGATGCACTCTATGAGGCGATCGTCCTGGTCGTGCTGGTGTCGTGGCTCGGTTTCTGGGAGTGGCGGTCCGCCCTGCTGATGGCCATCTCCATCCCGGTCACGCTGGCGATGACGTTCGGCACCTTGTACCTGATCGGTATTGATATTCAGCAGGTATCCGTCGCCACCCTGATCATCGCCCTCGGGCTGTTGGTGGATGACCCGGTGATTGCCGGCGACTCGATCAAGCGGACACTGGCCGAGGGCCACCCCAACATCATTGCCGCGTGGCTGGGCCCCACCAAACTGGCGACCGCAATCGTGTACGCCACCATCACCAACATTGTGGCGTACATACCTTTCCTATTGGTGACCGGGAGCACGGGGGAGTTTCTTCATAGCCTGCCGATCGTGATGACGGTGGCGCTGGTGGCGTCGCGGCTGGTTTCCATGAGCTTCCTTCCTCTGCTCGGCTACTATCTCCTGCGTCCGGAAAAGAAAGCGGAGAAGACGCTGGAGGAGCAGCGCAACAGTGGTTTCTTTGGCCTCTACGCGCGCACGGCAAAATATTCGATTGAACACCGCTGGAAGTTCTTCGTAGGTTCGCTGGTCTTTCTTGCGTTGGGAGCATTTATTTTCTCGCAATTGAACTCGGCTTTCTTTCCGGAAGACGTTCAATATTGGTCGTATATCGATGTCTGGCTGCCGAATGATGCGACCCTGGAGGCGACCAACCAGACTGCCCGGCAAGTGGAACAGATCGTCCGCGAGCAGGCGGAGAAATATTCGAGGGAACACCCGCAAGGCGGCCATCCAGGCGACGTACTGCGCTACGTCACCAGCTTTGTGGGTGGAGGCGGGCCGCGGTTCTGGTTTTCCGCCTCGCCGCAGCTGCAACAACTCAACTACGCGCAGGTGTTGATCGAGGTCAAGGACAAGGAGATCACTCCGCAGTTCATTAAACAACTGCAGCCGGTGCTGACCGCTTCGATTCCCGGGGCGCGTATGGATGCACGACAGTTGCTGACCAACCCGATGGACTATCCGATCGAGATACGGATCTCGAGCACGGCCGACGTAAACGCGAAGGACGAGGCCGCGGATATACGCGGGCTGCGGGCAATCGCGGCCAAAGTGGAGGATATCTTCCGATCTATTCCAATCGCTGAGCGCACGCGCAATGAATGGGGAGACGAGAATACGCAGATTTCGTTAACCATCGATCCGGATCGCGCCAACCTGGCGGGCATCACGAACATGGACGTGGCCAATTCGTCGACGTCTGGGATGAGCGGCACCACGGTCAGCGCTCTGCAGGAAGGCCAGAAGCAGATCCCGATTGTGGCCCGATTGCGCATGGATGAGCGCTCCCAGCTTTCCGACATACAAAACATGTATGTGTACGGCTCGCAGGACAATACGAAAATTCCCCTGGTGCAGATTTCGAATATCGATCACGACCTGATCACCGGGCGTATCGTTCGCCTGGAACAATTCCGGACCATCAATATACGGACTTTTCCGGTTGCCGGGCGGTTGAGTTCGGAGGTGCTGAACCAGGCCATGCCACGTCTGCAGCAGCTAAAGGCGGAGCTGCCGCCGGGCTACCAGATGCAGATCGGCGGCGAGTATGACAAGACCAAGAGCGGCTTCAAGAACCTGGCGATGGTGATGCTGATTTCCACTGTCGCCATCTATCTCGCCCTGCTCTTCCAATTCAAGAACGCGATCAAGCCGCTGCTGGTGCTGGCCGCCGCACCCTATGGCATGATGGGCGCCTTCGCCGCGCTGTGGATCATGGGCGAGCCGTTCGGGTTCATGGCGTTCCTCGGCGTGGCCAGCCTGATTGGCGTGATTGTGAGCCATTCCATTGTGTTGTTCGACTTTATCGAAGAGCGGCATGCCGAGGGAGACGACTTTGAGCTGGCGCTGATCGATGCCGGTATCCTGCGCCTGCGCCCGGTGCTGATCACTGTAGGAGCGACGGTTCTCGCGCTGTTGCCGTTGGCCTTGCACGGAGGCCCGCTGTGGAAACCGCTCTGCTATGCGCAGATTGGCGGCCTGTTGGTAGCTACCGTAGTCACCAAGTTGCAAGTGCCGGTGATGTATGCCATCTTTGTCCTCGATTTCAAGATTCTGAAATGGGAGACTGGCGAAGAGGAGCTGGCTACTCCAGTGGGCGGCCCGGCACTCCAGAAGCCTACCTTTAGTTAGGAAGATTGCATGACAATGGGAAAGAGTTTTTTGCTTGCGCTGGTGTGCGCTGTCTTATTGCCACTCGGTTTTGGTCAAACGCAAGGCCCGGGTCAGACGCAAGGCCCGGCCGCCGATGGCGCACAGTCGGGCATCCTTAAGGAATACGACCAGGCCATCGACGAGGTGGCGGAGCGCGCCATGCAGTCGGTGGTGGAGATCGAGGTTACCGGCTACGGCGTGCCTGAACACGACAAGGACCAGGGGGATCAGCAACAGGCCCTGGAACGCCAGCGCTCCTTGGGCTCTGGAGTCATCGTCGATCCCGACGGATACATCATCACCAACAACCACGTGGTCGCCGGCGCGTTGCGTATCCGGGTGATCGTGGCTCCGACCACAGTGGAAATGGCGTACGGAAATACGCGGCTGGGCAATCCGCAGCGGGTGTATGAAGCGAAGCTGATCGGAACCACCCGTTATGCAGACCTGGCCTTGATCAAGATTGAAGAGAAGGGCCTGCCCTTTATCCCGTTGCCGCAGGAATTTCATTTCCGCCTGGGGCAAACGGTGGTGGCCATCGGCGCACCCGAGGGCCTGGATCACACGGTTACCAAGGGGATCATCAGTGCGTTGGGCCGGCAGCCGGAAGTGGATCGGCCTATGGTCTATGTACAGACCGATGCCCCGATTAATCCAGGGAACAGCGGCGGCCCATTGGTCGACCGCAACGGCAACCTGGTGGGGATTAACACCTTCATTGTTACGTCTGGCGGAGGCAGCGAAGGGCTCGGCTTCGCGATTCCCGAGCCGATTGTCCGCTTTGTGTATCACGAGCTTAAGGAGAAGGGCATCGTTGCCCAGGTGACCATTGGCGCCCATGCTCAATCCATTACCCCTGCGCTGGCAGCCGGCCTGAAGTTGCCGCAGGATTGGGGGGTTATCCTTTCTGACATCGATTCGGGCGGCCCGGCGGCGGCAGCAGGCCTGCGGGCGAAAGATGTGGTCACCACGATGGATGGCTTGCGGGTGGACGCGCTGCCCAAATACACCGCCTTCCTTTATGTACACCAGCGCGGCTCGGCAATCCAGATGGAAGTGTTGCGCGACGGCAAGCCGATGACAGTCTCAGTCACGCCCGTGAATGCGCCTCCGGTGGTCGACAACCTGTCAGACCTGATCAATCCCAAAAGGGATCTGATCGCCCCTCTGGGCATCTTCGTCATCGATCTCAAGCATTCTGTGGTGGGCGCCATGCTCAATCTACGGTCCGACAACGGAGTGCTGGTCGCCGGCCTGCTGGGAGGTGAGCCCGCAACCGCAGCGGATCTCGCGGTGGGCGACGTGATTCGCGCTGTCAACGGCACATCCCTGGATAGTTCGCAGCAATTGCGGCAGATCCTCGCTGCGCTGAAACCTGGAGATCCAGTGGTTCTTGAAGTGGAGCGACAATCGGTACTGCAGTATGTGGCGTTTGACATGGAGTGAAGTGCCGCAAATCCCTTGTTCCAGATAAACGCATTCCCCAGGCCGCTTGCATAAGTTTCTTGCGTTTCTCCCCGGCATCCGGCTTTGCTGGTCTACGAAGCGCTGTTCACCGTAAGCACGGCTGTATTGCTCGTAACGCTTCCGGAATTGGCCGTAATGTTCGTCGTCCCGGTGCTGCTGAGACTCTGCGCGGTTGCCAGTCCTGCACTGTCGATCGTTGCCACCGTGGTGTTCGAGGATGACCAGGTCACGGAACTGGTGAGGTCGACGGTGGTACCGTTTTGAAGAATGCCAACCGCCGTATACTGCTGCGTGGCGCCCGAAGAGATCGACTGGCTGGCCTGAGTTATTGAGATCGACGCCAAACTAGCAACAGTAACGTTTACCGTAGTCGAGCCGCTGACCCCAACTAACGTGGCGCTGATGGTTGCTGATCCGGAAGCTATCCCGGTCACCAACCCGGTTGAGCTGACCGTCGCAGTGGCAACATCCGATGACGCCCAACTGGCAGAGTCAGTGATAGTCTCCGTACTGCTGTTGTCGTAAGTGCCGGTCGCTGTCATCTGTTGCGTCTTCCCAATCGCAATTGAAGGTGTGGATGGGGCCAGCGTCACGGTGGTGAGTGCGGGGCCGATGAAAAAGCCCTTACATCCCGCGATCACCAAAACGGTCAAGACGCACAGCGACGCCGGCATTATGATAGATACTGCGGCGCCATTTCTCCTTGATCGACACTGCTTCATCGAACAGTATCCTTCTTAAGGTATTCGTCTAGACGGGTGAGCCTTACGGCTTTGCGCCGGTCTTTGATCCGCCTGCGGCACTACTGGATCCGTCTTCGGCAGGGCTGGCCGGGACTTGCCGCAACTGAATGGAGCTGCTTGTTCCGGTGTCTATTCGTCTGAGATTGATCGGATCAATATCCATGCCCCGCACCAGATGGGGCGTAATCAGGAACACGATTTCCTCGTGCTGCACCTCATGCTGCTGGGTGCTGAAGAGATATTTAAGCCCAGGTATCTCTCCCAAACCTGGAGTGCCGCTCACGGTGCGATTGTTTTGTTCCTGAAGGAGACCACCCAAAATATTGCTTTCTCCCTCTTTGAGCCGGATCGTCTCTTCGACACTTTGCTGACCAATAATGGGTTCGGTCACACCACTGATGGTGGTCGAGCCAGTCTCGGAAGAGATCGCGACCTTTATCTTGAGGCTGACGTCGCCGTTGTAATGAATGGACGGCTGCATCTCCACGTTCACGCCGACATCGATGTATTGGAATTGCGTATTTACGAGAGGGCTTGTGGTCGAAGTAGCTGTAGAGGAAAACGACCCGGTCGCAATGGGAATGCGTTCTCCAATTTTCAGATCCGCTTTTTGGCCGTCTGTAGCGCGCAGCCGCGGGTTTTGCAGGATGCGGGTATCGCTATCGGTCAGCAACATCTCGGCCTGGGCAGTCCCGACAGTCAGCGAGAAATTTTTAGCGGTTAGGTTGGCGAGATCGTTGAGGGTGAGCGTTGCACCGGATGCCGTACTGGTAGTTGCAAGTGTTGCACTGACAGTCTGCGGCCACTGCAGGCCGATATTTCGTACTTTGTCCCTGTCGACCTGTAGTACGGAAACGTCAATCACGACCTCAGGTCTCGCCTTATCGAAGTCCGCGATGAGCTGTTCAGCCAAGAGGAGTTGATCGGGCGTGCCGCGCACGACGATCACATTCTGACTCGGGAGGCCGTATAACTTGGCCTCAACCAGAACATTGCGGAGCGCGGTTTGAACGTCGTTCAGATCGGTTTGTTGAGTCGCGTTCGCCAGGTAGAAGACCTGCACGGCCTCCTGTTCTAATTGCTGACGCTTCGCCCTCGTGTCGGCGGCCACGAAGATGGTGTTTCGGGTAACAGGCTTCCAGAATGTGGAGGAAACGGTGGCCAGGATGCGAAGGGCTTCCTCCAAGGTGGTGTTGTTTAACTCTACAGAGATGCGTTTCGACGTGTACTCGGGATCAAACAGCACGTTAATCCCTGCAGCTTTCCCCAGGGTTTCAAAGGCTATCTTGCTATCCTCCGTCAAGTGCAAAGTTATGGATTCGTCGGAGATCGGTTTTAGTTGAATTGGGCCAGCGAGTGCAGCCAGGTTCGCGCGATCGCTCGATAACTGGGGTATGTCGGTCTTTTCCGGGGCTGGCGTGATATGTTCGCTCAAACTGTGGATTGCTTGCTCGGCTGCGATGTTTGCAGGGTCGATGGCAGCGGCGCGCAGGAATTCAACCAGCGCTGCCCTTAGCTGGCCGATCTGTTTCAGTTCATTGCCGAGCTTGACGTGGGCCGCGGAGGCAAGTAGTCGAGTTCTTTCGCAGGCAGCTTTGTAGCGCAGATCTCCTGGATCCTGGAGCATTGCCTTCCGATAAGCATCGAAGGCCGTATCATAGTCCTGCCGAGCTTCAGCAGTTTCTCCCTGTTTGTAGATTGACCGTGCGGATTCGTTAGCGTACAGACGGCGCCCTCCGCCAACAATCACCAACAAGCCGATCAGTAATGCTGACAGCGCTCGCCTGGAAATCTTCACAGATACACCCCTGACGGGTATTGTTTTGAAAGAGAGAAAACTTCCAAGTAAATGGACTTATTTCTTCTAACTTCAGGAAGACGGAATCTAGAACGCTAAGGCAAGCGAGCGATACCTCCACACGATTCCGCCGGCCAGTCTGGAATTCCAGGCACATGCAACGAGCCTCGACGCAGAGATATAAGTAAGTCAGGCCTGCGTCCTGCTTCATTCTCAAGGACGCTCTCCGGCTTGTTTCCGCTCGGAAAACGAAACATAGTTTCGCTGTGCAGCGTGTGAAGGGGCTGTAGCAGTTGATGTGACAGATAGGAAGGTGAGGGGATGGTGGTAACTAAGCAGTCTAAGTCAGCCTGAAGGCCCCGCGAAGGGAATGCTCTCTGTACGCCTGGCGAAAAGCTGCCCTCAGGGGCTAAAGAGGCTGCGTGAGAACCGGAAATTTGCAAAGTCTTCGCGGTGGCGGCCGGAGAGTTCGATTATGCCAGCAGTCCCTGGTCGGATAGAAAAGGCGATCGTAGGGCTGCGCCCATCTTTTTCGGCCCATGTACGCCCCACGGCACGCCGGGCAGGTGGGGCGAACATGGGGCACCCGTCCGATTTCCTCCTGGCATTTGCCAGGACAGAGGAGCTCAGCGGTCGCTGCGGAACCGAGTGCAAATTTTCACGCGGACACTTTAGCCCCTGAGGGAATCTCTTGTGCTCCTTAAACAGCCCTCAGCGGCTGAAGCCGATTCATCTTGACTGCCAAACGTACGGCCTAAAGGCCGTACCCTTCAAAAGGTGAGTTCTCACGCAGATTCTATAGGCCGGTTACTGCGTGGGTGCTTTGACAAACCTGGGAACAATCTTGTCGATGGTGTAGTTTGCCGGCACCTGGAACAATGTTACGTCGGGCGAACCTTGCTGAATGTTCTTGAGGGTATAGGTTGTTTGACCAAAGCGCGGATCACTCTGCGTGCTCTGAATCACAAGCTTTAGCTCTGGCGAGTACCATGTTTCGCGGATGATGTTGAGATCTTTATCATTTCCAATTGTGCCCGCGGGAATCGTGCTCGTGCTACGCGTTCCAGTCACTTGTACACCCTCGATTGTCATGGTACCGAGAGATTCTGTCTTAGGCTCCAGGCCCTTGAGGACTTGAGGTGGAACGGGCCGAGCCTGAACCGCAAAGCCTTGCACCATTGGTCCTACAGGGGGCGGCCCGGACACCACAAGTCCACTTTCCGCACCCCCTAAGGCAGTTGTGGCGGACACTGTGAAACCACCTTCTGCCCCGACAACCGCTCCGGGAGGCACTGAAGGCATGAGTAGTACATGAGCGACCTTGCTATCAGACGTATAGTCGATGTGTTCTTTGGCAACAGGATCGAAGATAGTGGTCAGCGTCTGGCTGTTTCCTTGAGAGGAATTCGCAGATTTCCAGGGGCCCATGGCGTTCAGTTTCTGGACGCGCACAGTTCTTCCATCGCTATCGCGCGCAACGGTTGCCGTGTTGGTTTGGACGATATGCGACCCATCCGCCAGAGTCTGCTTCATCTCGGTGACAGCCTGCGCCTGGTACGGCTCATTCTTAACGACCGCCGCTTCATCTTGTAACCCAAACTTTCCGGCTGTCGAAACGATTGCAATCTGTCCGGCCCCGATAAGCGGAGCACCCTCCATATCGAGTTGAGCTGCGTTCGCTCCCTGCTGATGAGCGATTGCGGTGCAGGGTGTCTGTTCGGAGCAATCCCCCTGGCTGACCGTAACCTGCACTTGTGCTTTGCTGTTGCCGGAGACACAAAGAGCCAGACAGGGTAGAACCATAAGCAGACAGCGGAATGTCATGGAAGGAATCGAGTGCTTCATTTCTTCTCCCTAACTACCTCCAGAGGCAAAGGCACGCTGATTGCACGCGGCAAGCCGTCATCCCCCAAGGTCAAGTCGGCGACCACGCGGCGATCGTGAAGCGTGGCGGTCATGGGGAAGCCCAGCGACACCAGCTCCGCTTGAGACATTGACACGCGGATCGTCGCGTCTGTTCCGTTATCGATCGCGCTATTGGAATAGGGCAGGCGGACGATCATTCGCCGGGCAGGGATGTTCCGTGCCAACCTGGGCAACGAATGAGTTATCTTTGGCGCGTCCGCCGCCGGAACTGCTGCTTGAGCGCCGGTATCGGTATTAAGAGCCTGCTTAGGTGGGGCAACTCGTGATTCAATTCCCACGCGCAAGCGTTCAGACTGGCGAAGGTAGACTACAAGCACTGCAGCAGAGCCGATGGCAATGAGCAAAGCAAAGGCAACAGCCGGTCTAAACCACGAATGAAGGCCCGCCTGTGGCCTACCAAACCGTCGTCCCAGCTGCGCCCCACCCCGCAATCGCTCCATCGACAGAAGCTGCAGCCGGTCTCTTAGGGCGGGAGGTGGATCCTGCGGCGGCAGACTCCTCAGCACTCCGAGCAGATATTCCACGCGGGGCGCATCGGCGGTCTCTGTACCTTTTGGTCGCTGCTCCACTATCCTGGTCCTCCTATCCGGGTCGAGTCGCAGAAGTATTGACTTCCTCTGCCGCTGGTCCCAGCATTTTTGCCGCCAACAATGCCTTTGCACGATTCAATCGTGAGGCAACCGTTCCCGGGGAACATTGCAAGATGGCGGCCGCTTCCTGGTAGCTCTTTTCCTGCAGGCTGCATAACACGATTGTCTCGCGATACGGATGCGGCAGATCGAGAATCGCGCTGTAAAGAAGCTTCAGGTCAGACTGCGCGGCAAGGAGCGTTTCGGCGTCTTGCATTTGATTCTCACGGCAAAACTTATCGAGAAACCGATTCCATTCAGGCGTTTCCAAAATACTTTCCAAAGGAACAAGCCTATGGATTTTACGACGCTCTTCTCGAGCAAGATTCCTGGCGATTCCAAGGAGATATCCTTCCAGGTTTCCCTTCGCCGGGTCGAATTGCCCGATTGTTCCGCGACAGATCGCATCAAGAATTGCCACAAAGACCCCCTGCGTGAGATCTTCCGCAACCGCAACGGACCCCGTCATATGTGTCAGGAACCGATACACAGAACGCCGATGGCGGTCATAAAGGTCCAAAAAGGCGTGCTCATCTCGTTGCTTTAGACGCTCGACGAGTTGAGCCTCCGAATCAGCGTTGCCCTTCGAGGTCTTTTTCCTGTTGCCAGTTCGTGACCACAGCACCGAATATTCCCTGCCTTGTATTGCAACTTCGACGCAAAAACTTCCTGGCCGCTCAAAGTTTTTGCATAAAACAAGGAAGTGTGTTGAGCGCTCATACGTTCGATGCAGAAGCTGTGCCGGTATGACTTGCACCTTAGCTCGGCGGTTTGGGCATTGGAATTTCATCGATCTTGTAATCCGGTGGCACCTGGAACAGTGCTTCATCGGGCGGACCCTGCTGAATATCGTCGAGGTTATACGTTGTCTGACCAAAGCGCGGATCGTTCTGCGTGCTCTGCATAACCAGCTTCAGCTGTGAGGAATACCACTCTTCGCGAGTGGTGGTTAGAGCTTCGTCGTTGCCAATGGCGCCGGCAGGTATGGTGGTGGTGCTGCGGGTGCCGGTAACCTCAATTCCTTCGATAGTCTTGGCGCCGAGAGGTTCTGTTGTAGTGTGTTTGCTCGACAACTCAGATGAACTCGCGCGGCCCTGCACAAAGAAGCCGACTGCACCGCCCGCCGGCTCCGTGCCGGACCCGGCAAAGGCAGCGCCAATGGCCACAGGCGCTCCCGATGATGCCGCCGTCGACGGCAAGGGCAGCACATGCGCAATCTTCGGGTCTGACGTGTAATCAATGTGTGTTTTCGCTACAGGATCGAAGATCGTCGTGATCGTTTGACTGTTGTCGAGCTTTTGGGAACGCACAGTCCTTCCTTCACTGTCGCGCGCTACCGTCGCCGTAATGCTCTGCGCGATGTGTGAGCCATCCGCAAGGGTCCGCTTGGTTTCAGTGATGGCCTGCGCTTTGTACGGCTGGTTCTTTACCACTTCAAGGTTTCCCTTAAATCCAATCACCATCCCTCCCGGACAGGCAGAGCCATCTCCAGCGCAGCCGGCCTGGAAGGTTGCGATCTTCCCGAGCTGGGCTAAGGCCATGCCGTTGGTGAGCACGCAGGCAACCCAACATAAAGGCAGGGCCGCGGCGCAACGGAACGCTGTAAACCGAAACGACCTTCTCATTTCTTCTCCTTTCGCGACGACAGCGGTGAATGCTTCGTATCTTGTATTGCACTGCCGGCGGAAAAGCTTCCCGTCGCTTTGAAGTTATTTCCGCTCCCCGGGGACATGTTCAAGTTGCTGCCGTGATTGTCTTCGCGACCTGAGGCGGCCGACGGAAATGGTGCGTGATATGCGTGGTATGCGTGGTAAGGTGGCTTGCGTGCCGGCAGGGAGATTGTTTGGGGGAAATAGTGCGCCTTAAGCGCGGTATGCGCCTTAAGTCGCCATCCGGGTAAGACGGTTTGGCTTTGCCGGCAAATAGGGAGCCTTGCCCGAATGAGCCTCCATGGGCACGAGAACCATAGCGTGGGCTCGGTTTTGCAGGGGGGGAGGCCAACAAGTCCTTTGTTTTATCAAGATGATCAAATTTTGTATTTTCCCGCCCCCTAAGCCGTCCAGGTGAATGATAGATGGGGTGGGTGATCTTCCGGCAACGCCGGGGAGGCTGTTCCGAGCTCGCCACGCGCGGGTTTCCTCGTGTTTCGGGCCGAGTTGCGGTTCCGGTGACATACGGCCGCATGATTCTCCTTAGGAGACCGTTCAAGCCAACGATCCCACGGATGGCTTTGGCGCACAAGAGCCTCTGATAAGAAACATGTGGATGGAGGTGTCGTTAACTAAAGGTAACCCCCCAGTTATCCGGAATCCTTTGACAGTTGAGGGACGGTTGAGGGGACTCGGCCCTTCAACTCGTCGAATTTCGCAATGAAAAGGCCAAAAATCATGGCGATGGTGGGTCTAATTACTTCCCGGCGGTACCACACCATTCATTCGTAGATACTCCACTATTTGCCCGTAGTGGTCGTAGCCGTGTGCCACGGCAAACGCGGCTACCGTGGCCGGTGTGTGAAATCCGTCGGCTCCCTGAATGCCGATAAAGGCATTCTGCGGCGTGATCGTCATGATCTGGGCGTGCCCATAAGCAAAGCTCTGCTTGAGGGCTGCCAGAATTTCATCTTTTGTTTTCAGATCGCGCACCTGCTTCGCCGCCGCCGGTGGTGCCGCTCCGCTCACCTTGCTGTAGAAGTTGTAATTAGCGCCAGCGATGTGCGTCAGCTCCCCGGCAAACGTGCGAACAGTTCCATATTTGGCCGGGGAGCCAGGAGCAAATGTTTCCGCCGTGGGCGCAAAGCCGTACTTTTCCGCAGGCATGGCTTGAGCCGCAGCCAGCACCTGGGTTTCGAGCTGGGTGAGCATGACGTCCAGTGCCTTGGCCGGCGCCATTGGCTTGCCCGCCTCCGAAGAGGTGTAGGTATCTTTGTAATCTCTCGCCTGTCCTGATGCGCTCGCTACCGCTATGGTGAGCAAACCGATCACCCACCAATTAGAAACTCGCATGCTTTCCTCCTTGCCACGGAATACTCCCTTACAAACTCTCGGTCTATCCATCGCAATATTCCGATTCTACTGCTTACCAGCCAACAGCTTTTGTCTACCTGTTGCGAACGTGTCGTATTATCTCCGATAAGGTAGAAGCGATGGAGAGCGTGATCCAGGACGTTCGCTACGGAATCAGGTCGCTTCTGAAATCTCGCCGATTCGCGCTCGCCGCGGTGGCCACCCTTGCACTGGGGATTGGGGCCAACACAGCCATGTTCAGCGTGATTCACGCGGTGCTGTTGCAGCCGTGGCCGGTCAAGAATCCTGCGCGCCTGCTGGTGGTATCCCAGCGCCAGGCGAACGGGAATCTAAACCTCTTTTCCACACAGGACTTTCTGGATTGGAAGCAGCAGGGCGGACTGCTGGCGAAGATGGGCGCTCACGTGTCATGGCAGTTCAATCTAAGTAGCGCCGAAGAAGAGCCGGAACACATTCGCGGCGGCATGGTGTCGTATGACATGCTGCCCCTGCTGGGCGTGCAACCGA
Source organism: Acidobacteriaceae bacterium (assembly GCA_035695685.1). Taxonomy (GTDB): domain Bacteria; phylum Acidobacteriota; class Terriglobia; order Terriglobales; family Acidobacteriaceae; genus PALSA-350. The sequence continues at coordinate 14,004 of DASRRN010000054.1, forward strand.
TGTTCGGCCGGCTGTTTTCTGCGCAGGAAGATATCGCGGGCTCAGGCAAGTTTGTTGTGCTGAGTTATGCCCTGTGGAGAGACCGCTATCGGGCAGATGCCCACATCGCCGGGTCGGCGGTTCAGCTCGACGGAGTTCCCTACACCGTCGTGGGTGTGATGCCGGCCGGCTTCCATTACTTCGATAGCAACGAACTTCTCTGGACGCCGCTGCAACTGCGCCGTGACGCCGGCATAGGCGCATCACCCAACATTCATTGGTTGGGCGCCTTCGTTCGCCTTCCCGATGGAGTGAGCCTGCAGCAGGCACGAGCGGAACTGGATGGCGCCGCGGCGCGTCTGCACCGCGAAAACGCGGCCAGCGATGTGGGTTGGGGAGTGTTTCTACAGTCCATCAACGATGCCTTCACCAGCGAGGTGCGGCCTGCACTGGTCATGCTGATGGGTTGCGTCGGTTTCGTACTGTTGATTGCGTGCGCCAATGTGGCGAATCTGTCTCTGGCCCGGGGAACGGCTCGGCGGCGCGAAATGGCAGTGCGCACCGCACTGGGCGCTTCGCCCTTGCGTGTTGTCCGTCAATTGCTCACGGAAAGTTTATTGCTCGCATTGACCGGCGGCGCGTTGGGCCTCGGGTTTGCGTTTTTTGCACTGCGCACGATGTTGGCGATGCATCCGCCCAGCGCTCCGCGGATGGAAACAGCCGGCATCGATGGCGGAGTTTTGTCGTATTCGCTCCTGGTCTCCCTGGTGATCGGCGTTCTGTTTGGACTGGCGCCGGCGATCGAGGCGGCCCGTCTGGATGTGAACAACGGTCTTCGTGGCGAGGGCGGAGGCTCCGGCAGCCGGGGCTTTGGCCGGCAGCGTTCGATGCTGGTGATTACGGAAACGGCGCTGGCATGCATGCTGCTGATTGGTACGGGGTTGGCGCTCAAGAGCCTGTGGTCACTGCGGAGCGTGGAATTAGGATTTGTACCGGAGAACGTGCTGACCTTTCGCGTCGCCGCGCCCTCGCGGCTGGCAGGACAACAAATCCCCGAGTTTTATCGCCAGGTAGCCGAGCGCATGCAGGCTGTGCCCGGCGTGCAATCGGTAGCGGTGGCGCGCAACCTTCCCTTGAGCGGAACGGATCCTTCCATGCCCATCGTTGTGGAAGGGAAAAGTTCTGCTCCCGTACAGGGGGAGATCGTCACCCGCTATCGCGCCATCAGCGCTGACTATTTTCGGAC
>DASRRN010000055.1:0-2740 GCA_035695685.1 Acidobacteriaceae bacterium
TTAACAGCACCCGCAGGCGATCTTGCTGCCAGCGAATGGCCCAGCTGCCGGAGGCAATAACTTCCGGCACATCTGGTGCTTGCAGGCGAAAGTTTCCGCTTAGCTCGAGCTGCTTGGAAATCTTTCCGGGAGTGGTTTGAAGTCCGTCGCGCTGCCAATCCACGTTGAGCGGCTTGCTCGTGCTGCCGATGGGGGTTGCGGTGAAGTGGGTCACCGATCGGGAAGTCCAGAGCTCAATCGTGAGCGAGCGCGCGCTGTCTGGCGCCCGCATCGCCGATGGTTTTGCGGTCAGAAAGAAGTGCTGCGCCAAACGTGCGGCGTCGGCACCGTTGCCTTGCGGCAAATAGATCACGACCACTACCTCTTGATGGCCGAGGGAACCGCTTCCGGCGAACCATCCGTGGCTGACCCCTTGGGCGGTGTCGCTGGCCGTGCCTGTCTTGCCCGCGATGTCCATTCCCGGCACATCGGCATTGTGCGCCATGCCGTAGCGCACGGAATCTCTGAGCCCGTCGCGGACCGGGTCCAGCGCAGCGGGGGTGTGGGTGTCGTCGAGTTCAAGCGCCAGCTTGCGATAGGCAGCTGCTACCTGGGTTGGGGAGACGGCGATACCCGCGATGCCCAACACCAGGAGTTCCTTTTTTTCCCGAGTCTCTGGAGTGCGCGTCTGTGGCAGGCCGTAGTGTTCAAGGATCTCGGTGGCCTGCGCGGGGGGAATGCGATCGGCCAGGGTGGCGAAATAACGGTTACAGGAATAGGCAAGCGCTTCTTGAGCGGTGAAGGCGACGTTTGTCTGTGGATGAGTACAGGCCAGGTTCCAGTCCCGGTTGCCGGCGGTGACGCGGAGGTCGCGACGGCAAAAGACTGTAGTTTGCGGTTGAAGTTGCTGGTGCTGCAGGGCTGCAGCAAGGAAGAGCGGTTTGAGGATGGAGCCGGGTGCACTTCGCAGATTGGCGGCTTCGGCTGGTTTGACTGCTGCCAATTGGTGTCCGGTTTTTACGTCGAGCACCACGGCTACGGATGGAGTGTTTCGTAGGGCGGACGATAGAGCTGCTTGCGGGGTTGTCTCTGCGGCGTTCGTCAGGCGTGGGTAAAGGAGCAAGGTCGAGAGAAGGAAGACCAGAAAATAGAGTGGCCGTGGCAGGACTGCTGCGCTGAGTTCATCCCGTTCTTGTTTTTTTCCCGCCATCGTTTTCACAGCTTAACCTCTTGGCGTTTCTCTCTTCATCTGGTGTCTCAACGAAAGGAGGAAAGCGAAGGCGGGGCTTCGCCCGGTCTTTTTAGGCCCACGTACGGTGGTGCGAACTTGGGGCGCCCGTCCAGTTTGGTGGGCGGCTTAGATCTCCTTTGAGATTGAAAAGTCGCGGGTTTGGCGCGGTGGTATCCCAAATCTCGCGAAAAACGAGCGAGATTCTCTGGGTTCTACGGTACTGGCTCCTCTACGTCTCAGCACTAGTGAAAGGCGGGCGTGACCCGGAACTCGGATAGCCCGTTGACGGTGGTTCCGGGCATACGGCTGAATGTGCGCTGAACACCGTTGATGACGCATCGCAAGGTCGGCTGGCCCCCGACAAACGTGCCCGCGGTCGCCTGGCTGAATAGGTTTTGAATATTTTGCCCGGTCAGGCCGCTGATCAGATCGAACTTGTCGACTCCGATTGCCGCGATGGAGTGCCCATCGGAAAAGAGCATGCGTCCGCCGCCGTCGCGAAGGTTGTTTTGTATGCGGATCCCTGCCTGAACAATCGGAGGAGTGACGATCGGCACGTTGCCGCCATGCACCCCGAAGGGCTGCGCGGCTACGTTGACGGTCGGGTTGCGATGGAGATAGACCCCGATCATCAGATCGCTCGCGCTCCGGCAGTTAATCATTCGCGATTGTAAGGCCGGTGTCAGCCCATTGGTATCAGGGTTGTACAAAAAGTTAGTCCGGCCGTAGCTGCAGAGGGCGGCGAAGATTTGCGCACCTGTGTTTCCGGGCGGATTCAGTTGAATGCTGAACGCAGCCACCGCGGCCTGCGATCCAGGCAAAAGCTCGGCCCATTCAGCCCACGTCATGGCGTCGTCAACCCTCCTCAGTTTCTTCGATTTTGGTCGGATAGCAATCCTTGAAGCAAGATGACAGGAAACTTAGCAGATGCCGGCGGCCAGATCAAGCCCCGAGAATAAAGGGAACACAAAGGGACAGCAAGCTGTGAAAAATTTCGACGGTAGCACCCTCAGGGGCTTTAGTGTCTGCGTGAGAACTCGCACGTCTTTCGAACGCAACCCTGGCAGGGGCTAAAACAGGCTGCGGAAAAGCAAGTGATGCCCACCGCTCTCTCATCCGATACCCATGCATGGAAAACACAGACTGGGTATAGCGCGGCGTGTGCGCCTTACTCTTCCTTTGCGTCGTTTTTCCGATGCCGAAGGAGTACTGGCCCCGGCAGGAGATTCGGCGACAGGATACCTATTCCCCATGACGGAGCCAAATGCGGCAAATGCGCCGGCATGACATCGAATCCCCATCGAGCCGGCGCAAGAGGAATTCCTCCGAAACCACCAACGCGTAAAAGTTGTTACGTGTAACGTAAGCGTCCGTTTCTCACCGTCTCGTCGACGAAGCAGCATTGAGCGGAAGCGCTGTTGTGGTGAGCGAGACGATTGAGGCGATTGGTTCTATCACAAACGCTACAATAGGGCGTGCGAACGGGAGAGCCTGAATGTTTCAAGTGGTGTTCGCGGCGCTTGCGTTGGT
>DASRRN010000056.1:0-14559 GCA_035695685.1 Acidobacteriaceae bacterium
AAGCGGTGATCCATGATGATGAGAGCATGCGCATTGCCTTCCCTACGCTGGCCTTGTGCTATGTGCAGGTAGGGGAGCGGGAGCGGGCCACGTCGCTGATCGAAGAAGATTCCCTGTCCGCGGCTGAGGCGGATAGCGAGATGGCTTATCGCCTTGCGACCTACTTTGCAGTAGAGGGAGATGAGAGCGAGGCCCTGCACTGGCTGCGGCGCGCGATCTATCTGGGTAATGAAAATTATCCCTGGTTCTCAAAAAACCCGGCCTGGAACAGACTGCACGGGCACGTGGACTTCGAACGCATCCTGGAAGATCTGAAGAAGAGCCACCGGGTTAACCAGAAGACCTGGCGGCGCCTGCTGGAGAGGGTGCCCAGAGAGAAGCTTGCCTAGGGCTGGATAAACAGCAGGTCCCTCCACTACGCTACCGGTCGGAGGCTGTGACTTTTTTAATTTCCCTTGTAGTCTGTGGCCGGAAAGCTCCGAAGAGCACCTGCCAACAAACATCGCCGGGGTCCTTCGACTCCACGCCATAAAACCCTCTGTTATGCGATAGATCTGCGAGGCGCTTCGCTCAGGATGACGCCTTTCTGCAGGGGACTGAAAAACATCTGGTCGGGTGCAAAAAACACGAAAAGATCGAAAAAGTCACAGGCTCTCGGGACGACAATTCTGTTTGGGTGTGGGACATTCGTGGTCAAACAGAATTGTCATCCCGACCGGAGCGTAGCGTAGTGGAGGGACCTGCTGTTTATCTATTCCGTCAAAAACTTTGCGGCAGCAACTCTGTCTTCTGGTCCTGCGCCGCAGTCAAAAACATCGGATCGGTAAGGCTGAACACAACCGTGGATTGAGCCGGCAGATTTGCGGACCAGTTTGTCCGCAGCCAGTGTGCAGTGACAACGCCGGCCCCAACGGCCGTGCCCACCACAGCGCCAACTCCGCCACCGACGGCTGCGCCCAGAACGGCGCCGCCACCGGCGCCCAGACCCAACTCGGCGAGGGTGCGTTTTCCGTGCTCATTCGCGACAATGTTGCCTTCGCCCTTAGCCTTGGTGTTCGAGCCAAAGGTATCGATGACCTCTGCATGCAGATGGTAGCGGGTGCCGTCAGGCAGAACGAATTCGTCGGGGCGCAAATGGATGACAGAGCCCCCATTGAGGCGATTACCAGCGGCTGCATATACGACCCTGCCGTGCAACTCGGAACCGACGGGGACAATCACTTTGCCGTTGCGCGTTATATCCTCGGTGACCGTGCCCTTGAAAGGTGTATTCGGCGCTGTGGAAGCAGCGTCGATATCCTGCAGCATGCGAACCTTGAACACGGTTCCCGCAGGCAACGCATTCGCGGGTCCGGCAACATAGGTGACGATGCCGTCATCGCGATTGTCTGCCGGAGTATCGAAGCTGCGGCCATGCAGTGCGGCTGCGCGGTGAGGCGCGTAGTCATCCGCCGATGGAGGAAGCGGTGTTTCGATAATCCCCGCGTCGGGATTGCTTTGCGTGGCTGGAGGCGGTGCAGGCCGCGTTGCTGCCGGTGCAGGCGCGGGCGCCGGCGTGCTTACCGCCGGAGGAGTAGCAGGAGCCTGCTCCGTGGTGTTGATCGTATCGCTTGCCGGTGGCACAGAGACGCCTTCATAAGGGCTGGGCTTGGCTTGCTGTGCAATGAGAAACGGCGAACTCAGAGCCAAACTCAGAGCTGGGGTGGCCGCGGCGGCCAAGGAAAAACGTGTCTTTTTCATAGCTGTCCCTAACCTGAAACCTAAGCGCAGTAACACTGCACTTACAGATTAGTCCAAGCTTACATCCGCAAGGCCTAACAACAAAAGGAAAGAACCACGGGGGTAACATGCGATGCATGCAAACCCGCTTTCACGGAAGTTGATGCTGCCTTTGTTAGAATTTGATCTGGCGCGAAGATGGGAAGTTTCATTAGCACGATCGGCGGGGCAGATGGAAAAGCCATTGCCGTCGATCGCCGGCCCCCCCTCAAAGACCGTTTACGACACCGCATTACAAGGAGTGATATGACCGAGATTGTTGCCATTCACGCGCGCGAGATTCTGGATTCCCGGGGGAATCCCACGGTAGAAGCCGATGTGCTTCTCGCGAGCGGAGCCATGGGCCGGGCGGCTGTACCCAGCGGAGCCTCTACCGGTGAGCACGAAGCCGTGGAGCTGCGCGACGGGGACAAGGCGCATTACCTGGGTAAGGGAGTGCTGCAAGCAGTAGAAAATGTCGAGAGCGTGCTGGCCCCCGAGTTAACTGGCATGGATGCCGCCAACCAGCGGCTGATCGATGCCACCATGATTGCGTTGGACGGCACGGAGAACAAAGGAAAGCTGGGAGCAAATGCAATCCTTGCGGTTTCGATGGCCTGCGCCCGAGCCGCTGCCAACGCGCTTGAGATCCCGCTCTATCGCTACCTGGGTGGAGTGAATGCGTCGCTGCTGCCAGTGCCGATGATGAACATCATTAACGGCGGAGCCCACGCCGACAACAATGTGGACTTTCAGGAATTCATGGTGATGCCCACAGGCGCCGAGCGTTTTGGCGATGCTCTGCGTTGGGGGGTCGAGGTCTTTCACACCTTAAAAGGTGTGTTGAAGAAGAAGGGATACTCGACTTCTGTGGGCGACGAGGGCGGCTTTGCTCCCTCATTGAAGTCCAATGTGGAAGCTATTGAAGTGATCCTCGAAGCGATCGAGCTGGCGGGTTACAAGGCCGGAGAGGAAATCGCCATTGCACTGGATCCCGCCGCCAGCGAGTTGTTCGATAAGGATAAGGGACGATACGTCTTCAAGAAGAGCGACAAAAGCGAGAAGACCAGCGAAGAGATGACTCGTTTCTGGGAGAACTGGGTACGGCAGTACCCAATTATTTCGCTCGAAGACGGGTTGGCCGAGGACGATTGGGCCGGTTGGAAGTTCCTCACCAAGGAGCTGGGCGACAAAATACAGCTGGTGGGCGATGATCTGTTCGTGACCAACACGGAACGGCTGCAGCGGGGCATTGAGGAGAACGTAGGCAACTCCATTTTGATCAAGGTGAACCAGATCGGAACCATCAGCGAGACTTTCGAGGCGATCGCCCTGGCTCGGCGTTATGGATACACCTCTGTTATCTCCCATCGCAGCGGCGAAACGGAAGACAGTTTCATTGCCGACCTGGCGGTAGCCACGAGCGCCGGCCAGATCAAGACCGGCTCTGCTTCGCGCACCGACCGCATTGCGAAGTACAACCAGTTGCTGCGCATCGAGGAGGAACTCGGGCAAGGAGCGGAGTTTCTCGGCCGCGCGGCAGTCAACGCTGGGGAGTAAGAGTGGCGCTGAAAAAACCGGTGGTACTCACGATTCTGGATGGCTGGGGCTTTCGTGCGGATAGCTTCGCCAATGCTGTAGCCCTGGCGCGCAAGCCTACTTACGACAAGCTTTTAGCGGAATATCCTCACAGTTTGCTTCATGCTTCCGATCACTTCGTTGGCCTGCCCGACGGGCAGATGGGCAACAGCGAAGTGGGCCACCTGAACATCGGCTCAGGACGCGTGGTGCACATGGACATCACGCGCATCGACGACCTGATTCGGTCGGGTGAATTCTTCCGTCATCCGGTGATCGTGCAGGCGCTGAAACACGCGGGTGAGAAGGGACGCGCCCTGCATCTGCTGGGGCTGGTCTCCGATGGTGGCGTCCACTCGCAACAGGAGCATCTCCACTCCCTGTTGCTGGCGGCAAAGCAGCATGGTCTTGAGCGGGTCTTTATCCACGCCTTTCTCGATGGCCGCGACACCCTGCCCACCAGCGGCGTGGGGTATCTGGAAAAGCTGCAGCGCAAGACCAATGAAATCGGAGTGGGCAAGATTGCCAGCGTAGGCGGCCGCTACTTTGCCATGGATCGGGACCGGCGCTGGGAGCGCGCGAAGAAAGCCTTTGACGCCATGACTGGCAAGACGGAGGGCGGGGCATATAGCGATCCCATCGCCAGGATCAAAGAGTGTTATCACAACGGGGTAACCGATGAGTTCGTAGAGCCATTCGTGGTGGTAGACGCAGGGGGGCAGCCGGTCGCTCCGGTGAGTGATGGAGATGCCTGCATCTGCTTTAACTTTCGCGCCGACCGCGTGCGCCAGATCACGCGAGTCCTGGCACGAAACAGTGGGCTGACGAAAAATGATGGGAAGGAACTGCCCGGGGCAGAGGATCTGGACCGTGTGATTCCCCCGGCTGAAGTGCCGAAGCAACTGCACTACGTGTGCATGACGCAGTACGACAAGCAGTTCTCCCTGCCCATGGTGATCCTTCCCGAGTCCATGGAGAATCTACTGGCGGACATGCTGGCCCAGGCTAACCTCCGCAATTTGCGGATTGCCGAAACCGAGAAGTATGCCCACGTGACCTACTTCTTTAATGGCGGCATAGAGAAGCCCTTTACCGGGGAAGACCGCGTCCTGGTGCCGTCGCAGAAGGTGGCAACCTACGATCTGGCGCCGGAAATGAGCGCGGCGGGCATTGCCGACGCGGTGATCAAGGCGATTGGCGATCCGGCCTTCGATCTCGTGGTGGTGAATTTTGCCAACGCCGATATGGTAGGGCACTCGGGCAAACTGGAGCCGACGATTCAGGGGGTGGAGACGATTGACGCCTGCCTGGGTCGCATCTATCAGACCCTAAAGCAGCGTGGCGGGTCGATGCTGATCACCGCAGACCATGGCAATGCCGAGTTGATGATCGACCCTGGTACGGGGGGACCGCATACCTCACACACCACGAATCCGGTACCGATTATTCTGGTCAGCGACCAAGCGTCTAAATATCGGCTGCGCGACGGTGGTTCGTTGCGCGACATTTCTCCCACGCTGCTGGGCATGCTGGGTTTAGAAAAGCCGGGACGCATGACCGGCGGCGATCTGCGGCTGCAAATCAACCCGAACCCGTGACCTGTCGATACCCTATGCCATGGGTAAAGAGTGGCGTGGTCTACGTTCTTCCTTCGTTTCGGTAGGGGCTTGTATCCCCATCTGAGTGATAAAGAGCGGCACGGCAGAACAGCCTGCTGGAAAAGCAAATTCTTTGAAGGAAACGGCCTTCAGAGTCTGCGTGAGAACCTCATCCAAACAAGTCTCTGTCCTGAGCACAGATCCTGGGTGCCCCACATCTCGCTCGTTTTTCGCGAGATGTGGGATACCACAGCCCTATCTTCGTAACTTTTAAGCTTCTAGACGCCCTAAGCTTTGGATTCATCCTTCGGGAGCGGACAGTTGAGGTCCGTGGCATCCGATATCTCGCGAAAAACGAGCGAGATACCCGGATTTCCTGTACGAGGCCCCAAGCAACGGCCGCGTGTGCGGCTTTCATTGAAGAAAGCCGCATGAAGCTTGCCAACGCCATCAACATTGACAGGAAATCCGGGGGTATGGGGCACCCTGAGCTAGTTTGCAGGGACAGAATGCAAATTCACAGCTCTCACGCAGACACTTCAGGTCGTCCATAAGCGATTGCAAATCGGCGCGGCTTTACAGGCTGCGGAAAGATGCTTTGTACGAAGGGCACGGCTTCAGCCGTGCCGTACAAGAATCGAATGGATGAGGGCTTTAGCCCCGGGGGTACGCTTTTTTGTCATTCCTCGCGCGCTCAGTCGCTTGGAAACGAACAGGAAAAAGCCGTACCTCAGCGGCTAAAGCCGCGCATAGCTGAGAGGCTTACGGCACGGCTGAAGCCATGCCCTTCGTACAGCTCATTTTTCCGCAGCCTGTTTAGCCGCTGAGGGACCTGCGTTTCCTTCAACCGAGACTTCTCCCGCAGCCACCGAAGCAAGCACTCACTTTCCAGCCGAAGCAGGACTGGTTGCCGATTTCTTTTGGCGGAAATCGTCGATCTTTTTGTCCAGAGCTTGCCCCAGGGTCGAATCCACTTTGTAGGTTCCGTCAACCACGCTGGACTTGGCGTAGTAGGTGTCCTTGTCCTTGCGCACTTCAAGTGTCTGCACGCCGGTATCGCCAGTCAGCTTTGCGGTTGCCAGCGGAGTCGCGCGGGCAAATGCCGCTGCGGCATCATTGGTCGTGCTGAGATCCATTTTCGCAGTGGTCACAGTGCGGACAAGGTCGTTGACCGCGCTGCTATCCGCTGGCGATGATGAGGGCTTTAGAATTTGCCAGCCGTCTTTGGTGCGGTCAAACTCCAGGTCTGCACCCTTCTTGAGCACCTCAACCCGGCTTACCTTGTCAGCGTCCAACGTTAGCAGGCTTTTGTCCCGCAGATCATTCAGGCTTTTTGCCAGGCTGCTTTTGTTATAGCTCGCGATTGTGAAAACCCTGGGATCACTGGCTAGCGCGGCGTAGACATCTCCACCGGCGGGCGTGTCGTCGCCCAATAGCAATTGCCGCATGGCATTGTCCTTACCGCGAATATCCAGCTCGACTGAGGCCGGGTCGAGCCCGTATTGCTTCCGATTGGAGGCTTTCTCTTCGACCACCCGATCGGCATTCAGCCCCGAAAGCGTCGAGAGCACGCCGGCGACCGCCTCCTGATCGGCTGGGTAAGGTTTTGGTTCGGTAATCTGCCACAGACCAGCCGCAGTCTTCTTGAGCGCGACCGGTTCCTTCTGTTTAATAACCAGCTCAGTTACGTTTGCCGGATCGATCTTGACGATCACGGGTGCGGCATTGGGGGTAGTCCCGGCGCCCGCTTCCTCCGCCGGCTTGCGGTGCTGCGACCAGTAAAGAACGCCCCCGAGTGTGGCGAGAATCACAACTGCAACGATCAGACCACGGAAATTCATAGGCAAACGAAGCCCTTATCTTCTCTTCCACCACACCAGCGTTCCGGCAATCACCACTAGCAGGGGCAACACGAACTGGCTGGTCGCTCGCACCAGAACCAATTGGGCCCTCGTCATCGTAATGCGGCGGTCATCCTGCGGCTTTGGCCGGATGGAAATCAGATCCTCGTCCGAAGACAGCCAATTCACGGCATTTAACGCCAGATCACCGTTGCCGTTGAAGCCAAGGAAACGGTTGGCAGCCCAGGAGGAGCTCCCGGTCACTACGAAGCGGCCCTGGGAGTTTTGCTTGCCGGTGTTATACGTACCCGCTGCCGCGATGGTTAGCGGCCCTTTGCGATTCTTGGGGTCAGCAACGCTAACCTCGGGGGAACTAAGGTTAAAGGTGGCCAGACTACTGCTCGACGAATCGAATAGTTTCTCGACACTCGTCTTGTCGGTGCTTTTTATCTCCATCGAGCGCGACAGAGGGAAGCCGACGGCACTCCCGCGCATCTGCGCTACGATCGGCTGAGACGCGTAGGTGGTCACCAGCGCCACCTGCGGCCCAAGCCCGGCAAGTTGGCCCACAGGGTTCAGATCGAGAATCATATCTTTGTCCAGGGTCACGCCCCAACTCTGCAGCAGGTTGGTCAGGGCATCGTTTGCCGCAATCTCAGAACGCCCGAATTGAATGGGCGGATCGAGCATAAAGAACCCGCGTCCACCATTTTCGACATAACTCTTGATGGCGTCCACCTGCGGTTGCTGGTAATCGTGCGTGGGGCCAGCCACCACCAGGGTCGTGCAGTCGGCCGGTACCTCAGCCTTTTGCAGCAGGTCGATGCTTCTGGACTGATACTCATCCTTGGCTAACAGATCCTTGAACTGTGACAACCCGTCGCGCTCGGTGTCGTCGATGGCATGCTCTCCGCTGCCGGTGACGAAACATACGGTGCGCGTTGTGCCTTTCAGATCGCGGATGAAGGCTCCTGTGATCCCTTCTTCCGTCATGCTTTTGGCAGTCTCTTTCTTATCACCGATCTGCACCACGGCAGTGCCGAAATCACGGATTCCAGCTGCGCGCGCTAGCTGTGGACTCTTGTCAGGATCCACATACTGGACGTGTACCTTGGGCGAGAGGTTCGCGTATTCGTCCAACAGGTCCTTCCCCTGCTGGAACCGTGTGCTCTGGTTGAAATAAGTGATGCTGGCATTTTGCCTGAGCCCGCCTACGATCTTTTTCGTCTGATCGGACAGGCTGTACCGTTTGTTCGAAGTAGTATCGAAAGACTTGTTGTACCGGTTGGCCAGCATATTCGCCACCACCACGATGGCGATGACCACCAGGATGTAAATTGCCGCGTAGGCTCCATATTTCGTCTGCCTCGCTTTTATCCACTGACTCGCCATCTACGACCTCCACCGCAGGGATTCCATCGAGCGCGCAGTGAAAAAAAGCCCCAGAAAGATGCCGGTGAGATAAAAGATCACGTCTTTCACCTCGATGACTCCTTTGGCGAACGATTCGAAGTGGGTAATGACCGAGAGATAGGCGAGCACCGTGGCCCAGGTTGCGGACTCATAGCCACTCGTCCACTCCAGCACCCAAAGCAAGAGGCAAACGCCAAAGGTGGCAGCTCCGGCAATAATCTGATTTTTGGTTAAGGTCGAGATGAACGTTCCCAGTGCAAGCAACGTGCCCGCCTGTAACAGCAAGCCCAGGTAGCCGACAGCCAGCGGCTTCCAATCGGGCTTCCCGTAATGGAAGAGAAAGGCAAAGTTGATCGCGGTAAAGAGCAGCAGGCACGCGTACAGAATCATCGCCGCCAGCCATTTTCCCACGATGACCTCGATGTCGCGGATCGGGGAAGTGGCCAGCAATTCGATCGTTCCGGAACGCTTTTCCTCGGCAAAGAGGCGCATGGTGATCATGGGAATAAAGAAAAGTCCCACTACACTGACGTTCGAAAGCAGCGGCCGGATGATTTGCTCGTTGATGTTCATGGGAAAAGCCTGGCCGCGCAGCTGCATCTCCATCCCCTCGATCACGAAATAGCCAAGGGCGTTCCAGAAGAAGAAGCCGAAGATCAAACCGAACATAGTGAGCAGGAGATAAGCGATGGGGGATACAAAATAACTCCGCAGCTCTTTGCCGCAGATGGTCCACGTGTTTCTCATGGTTGCGGAGCCTCGCCTCCGGTGAGCTGAAGGAAGATCTCCTCCAGGCTTCTGGCAGCAGGGCGAAGTTCACTGAGATCCCAACCCGAAGCCACGACAGCGCGCGCCAGATCACCCCGGACCAGTTGTCCCTTCTGGCTTTGCACTTCAAAGATCAGGCCCGTATCTTTGCCGTCGCTACACAGCACGCGGCTAACGCCAGGAATCGTCTCGAGTTTCTGCTGCACCGTCAGGGGGTCGGGCTGGCCGTCGCGGACGGCGACTTCAAGCACCAGCGATTCGGCATCGCGCGCCCGCGCCTGCAGGTTGCGTACTGAATCGGTCGCCACCAGCTTGCCCTTATTGATAATCAGCACTTGCTCGCAAGTCTGTTCGACCTCGGGAAGGATATGAGTGCTGAGAAGGATGGTGTGGTCGCCGGCCAAGCCCTTGATCAGGTCGCGGGTTTCGTTGATTTGTTTCGGATCCAGGCCCGCCGTGGGTTCGTCAAGAATCAACACGTCAGGATTGTGGATGATGGCCTGTGCCAGACCGACCCTTTGCCGATAACCTTTAGAGAGCTTGCCCAAGAGCTTGGTTCTGACATCTGTGACGAAGCAGCGCTCACATACATAGTCGACTCGCTTTTCAAGCTCAGCGCCTGAAAGGCCCTTCAGCTTGCCCACAAAGCGCAGATATTCTGTTGTCTCCATTTCAGGGTAGAGAGGCGGGCTTTCGGGAAGATATCCAATCCGCTTCTTGACTTCGAAGGGTTGTTCCAGAACATCGAAGCCTGCAATGGAGGCCGTGCCGGCCGAGGGCGATAGAAAGCAGGTGAGTATGCGCATCGTCGTTGTTTTTCCGGCGCCATTGGGCCCCAGAAATCCAACGATCTGGCCCTTGGCCACAGAGAAGGAGATTTGATCAACAGCAACTGCGCGCGCGTACCTTTTTGTTACGTCTTTGACTATGATCATCGGTGGCAGAATTTTGCCGGTAACCCGGCTTTGGAGATCCTCAAAGCGTTCACAGAGGACCACTGTGAAAAACAACAACACTATCATGGTAAAAAGGAGACTCCCTCCATGTCAATTCCAGCAATCGGAATGCTTACCTACTGACTCCGGCAGAATTCGAATCAACTCTCCCGCTCCACGCATCCCCTATAGGCTGATCTAGTCGAAACCGGGAATCCTGATTTCTTACCGCACTCCTGCACAACGCCTTCGCTAAGGGATGGAATGAGCGCCGCCGCCTCCGCCACACTCACTCAGGCAGATCATGACTGGAAGCCAAAGACAAATCCCTGGCTGATTGCCTTCGTGGTTTCGCTGGCAGCCTTCATGGAAGTACTCGATACCAGCATCGCCAATGTAGCCCTGCCCCACATCGCCGGCAACCTTGGCGCCAGCCAGGACCAGAGCACCTGGGTACTCACCTCCTACCTGGTTTCGAACGCCATTGTTTTGCCGATTAGCGGCTGGCTGGTAAGCGTGTTCGGGCGTAAAAGCTTCTTCATGACCTGCATCGTCATCTTCACCGTCAGCTCCCTCGCTTGTGGCATCGCGCCCAGCTTGGCGATTCTTCTGGTTGCACGTGTGATACAGGGTGCCGGAGGGGGCGGCCTGCAGCCCATGGCACAGGCAATTCTGGCGGACACTTTTCCGCCGCGTCTCCGCGGGCTCGCTTTCTCCCTGTATGGCGTCACCGCTATCTTCGCGCCTTCGATCGGTCCTACCCTCGGTGGTTGGATCACGGACAACTACACCTGGCGGTGGATTTTCTTGATGAACCTGCCGGTGGGCATTCTGGCCGTCTTTCTTGTCTATACGCTGGTTGAGGATCCACCCTATTTGACCCGGGCGCGCGCTTTGGGCAGGCGGGTCAAACTCGATTACGTTGGCTTCTCGTTGCTGGCCCTGGGGGTTGGGGCTCTGCAGATCCTGCTGGACAAGGGGCAGGAAGATGACTGGTTTGGCTCGCACTTTATTGTCACCTTGATCGTGATTGCGAGTGTGTGCCTAACCATACTGGTGGTTTGGGAGCTCTATCAAAAGAGCCCCATTGTCGATGTGAGGCTGTTCGGGAATTTCAACTTCGCTACTTCGAGCATGATGATGTTCGTGGTGGGCGGTATGTCGTTTGCGACCACGGTATTGGTGCCCCAGTTTCTCCAGGTCAACATGGGATACACTGCGGAGTCTGCGGGTATGGTTCTTTCCGTCGCGGGCTTTGTTTTGCTGGGGGCATTGCCTTTCATCGGCATGCTGGCCGGCCGGTTCCAGGGTCGTTATCTGATCGCGGCAGGTTGGCTTCTGCTGACCTTCAGCATGTTCTTGTCGACCCGGCGCATCGATCTGCTGATCAGTTTCAACTCGGCCACAGTGCTGCGCATCGCGCAATATGCCCCCTTGGGCCTGGTCTTCATCCCCACCACCGCGGCTGCTTATTACGGCATGCCCAAGGACAAGAACAATGCCGTTGCCGGGCTGGTGAATTTTATGCGAAATATAGGCGCCAGCGTGGGAACTTCGGTGGTGACGACGGTGCTTGCGCGGCGCAACCAATTTCATCAGGAAAGGCTGGGCAGCAACATTACGGCGGGGAGCCCGGTTCTCAGCGGTACCCTCAACGGCCTCGCCCAACAGCTGCAGCAAGGCGGCATGAGTGCACATGACGCGCTCAACGGCGCCTATGGGCGGATCTATCAAAATCTGGAGCTACAGGCCTCCACGTTGTCTTACATCGACACATTCTGGCTGCTGACGCTGGCCGCCGGCGCCATGTTTTTCCTGACGTTTGTGTTGAAGAAGAATGATCCCCGCGGGGGCGAGAAGGTCGTGGCCCACTAAGTGCTTCGCTGGTGTTAGGCTGCGACCATGGAACCTGTCGTTGGATCGACTCTGGATGCTCATGGCATGTTGGCCGTCGCATTGGAACAAGCCCGCATTGGCTATGCTGAGGGCGGTGTGCCGGTTGGAGGAGCGATCTTCCGCACCGACGGCACATTGCTCGGCGTGGGGCACAACCGCCTCGTGCAGCAAGGCAACGGCTCACTTCATGGCGAAACCGACGCCTTTCGCGCGGCCGGGCGCCGCCCCACCTGGCACGACACAATCCTGGTCACCACGTTGGCCCCGTGCTGGTACTGCAGCGGCCTTATCTATCAATTCCGCTTCCGCCAGGTGATCGTGGGCGATAGCGTGAATGCCCAGGGCGGCATGCATTGGCTTAAGGAGCAGGGCATCGATATTGTCGATCTACACTCCCAGGAATGTATCGACCTGATCGCCGGGTTTCAACGGATGCGCCCGGATCTGTGGAAAGAGTGCATTGGGGAGGCCTGAGTTGGAACCGCTGAAGGAGAAAATGCGTGCCACTTGGATGGCCGGCGACTTCGGCAAGATTGCGGAACATAGTGCCAAAGATGCTGAGCATTTTGTCGACGTCCTTGGCATCGCAACGGGAATGCGTGTGCTCGACGTCGCCTGCGGTACCGGCAACCTGGCCATACCTGCGGCCCGCAAGGCTGCGCAGGTCACAGGTGTCGACATCGCAACCAACCTCCTGAGTCAAGCGCGCCAAAGAGCCGCAGCAGAGGGTCTTCAGATAACTTTTGAAGAAGGCGACGCGGAGCGGCTGCCCTTTCCTGATGCCGAATTCGATCTGGTTATGAGCATGTTTGGCGCGATGTTCGCGCCAGATCCGGAACTAGTCGCGTCTGAACTCGCCCGGGTCTGCCGGCACGGCGGGAAAATCGCTATGGCCAACTGGACTCCGGAGGGTTTCGTAGGAAAGATGTTTCGCCTTACCAACCGTTACCTGCCCCCTCCAGTGGAACTCCCCGCACCCACGCTCTGGGGAGATGAGGCCGTGGCTCGACTACGTCTAACCTCCAACGGCGTGCGAGTAGAAACCACTCGACGCCGCACAATCGTATTCGACTATCCACTTCCTCCCCGCGACGCGGTGCAATTCTTTCGCGACTACTTCGGACCCACCAAGGTTGCCTTTTCGCGATTGGACGAAGCCCGCCGGATCGAGTACCGAGACGATCTGGAGAAGTTATGGTCAGAACATAACCAGGCTCGGAGCGGAAAGACTCTCATTCAAAATGAATATCTGGAAGTGACCGGCACGCGCTTATGACAGCACCTCCCTGAGATCTTGTATCCGCCGCAACAGTCGGGTGCCCCACATCTCGCTCGTTTTTCGCGAGATGTGGGATACCACTGTTCTAAACCTGCATGCTTTTCGTCCAACGAGCAAAGAACCTCTGCTGACGAAGGGAACGGCTTCAGCCGTGCCAAAATAACCACGACGGATGAGCGTTTAGAGGGTGTGTGAGAACTCGCTTTTTGAAGGGTACGGGCTTCAGCCCGTACGTTAAATACCCAACGTAGGAAGGGCTCTAGAGCGCGTGTGAGAACTCGGGATTTACGAATTTAGTCCCGCAAGGACGTCTGAACTTAGCCCAGGACGACAGTCCTGGGTAGATATAAGCGATCCGACCAAGCCTGTCCCGGCGTGCCGTGGGTCCCGTAAGGGACGGCTGAACACAAGGGACGAGGTTTCAGTCGTCCTTGGCGGGACTAGTCCAGCTTTTTCAGTTAACCCAGGACTGTCGTCCTGGGCTAAGTTCAGACGTCCCTTCGGGACTGAGAGCAGAGTTCTCACACACGCTCTAAAGCCCGTCATATGTTGGGTAGTTAACGTACGGGCTGAAGCCCGTACCCTTCAAAAAGCGAGTTCTCACACACCCTCTTTGGCCCCTGACCGAAAAAGAGCGAGACCCAGGATTCGTGCCAGGGCCTTCTACTGGCCGCACTCTGCCAGAGGTGCAAGGTTCCGGCCATAATGGCGCAGCGCAGTTTGCAGCGTGGCCGAAGTGTGTGCCCAGGTTTCGTCGGCGGCGTCCACCTGCCCGTGCAGGCCGGTGAACAGCAGCGTTTTGCTGCTGCCGCAAACCTCGATCTTCTCCGAGGGGCGCGAGGGTCCCGTCTTTTCCACCACTTCAGGATCTCCATAGAGCGGCTCCCCTCCGACCACCACCAGCATCACCTGGGCGGCGGTCGCGTGGGTCAGCGTCCAATAGGCGTCGTGTTTTTGAGCGCCGCCTTCCGGCTTAATCACGAGGACATCGGCATCGTGACCCGGTTCGAGCGCACCCAGACGATCGCTCGCCCCGACCAGGTCGGCAGGCGTGGAAGTAGCCATGGCAACCAGATCGCGATCGGTGAACAGATGGGGCGTTTGGGTATCGTTCCAGGCGGCAGCAAAGTTCAATTCCGCCAGCAGGCCGTCGCTGCCGGTGGGGCTCCAGTCCGGCGCTAGCGCAATCTTGACGTGTGCGGTCTTGGCGGCGGCGACATCGGCGGTACTGCCGTAAAGCTCCAGATTGCTGCAGGGCGACCAAATCAGATTGACTCCGTGAGCGGCCATCTCTACGTAGTTGGCAGGTTGCAGTGCAACCCCATGGATCAGCGAGACCCCCGGAATCAGCAATCCGCGACCCTTCAGCATCTCGAATTCTCGCGCTGCGGATGCATCCTCGTGACCGCCTTCGCTGAGATGAATCAGAAACGCGTGGAGTTGATGGTTTCCGAGCTTCTGGCGAATGGGGGTAAGCTCGCTCTCAGTCATCT
>DASRRN010000057.1:0-3889 GCA_035695685.1 Acidobacteriaceae bacterium
GTATCGGCAAGCGGCCTTCGCCGACGATTGCTGTCTGCCGGCCAAAGTCGATCAGACGGAGCAGTTGACCTACACCAAAGAGGACCCCGCGATCGTCGCTGCCGGCAACCGTGATCCAGCGCCCGCTACCGTCGCTTCCGCTATGGATCGCATACGTCTCCGGGACGTGTCCATTGAGAGAAGCAACCGCCGTCTGCGTTCTCGGCCCCAGCTTGCCTAAGGAGGCCGCTAGCCCTGCATAGATCGTAACTGGCGCAGTGGCTTTGGAAGACGATTGCACCTTCCAGCTCAGGCCGCTTCGTTTGTACGACTCTTCGGCCAGGACGGTGAGAGCTTTGACCTCGCGCGGAGCCGGATTTGGGGAAGTGACAAGCGCACATTCTTTGAGGTCGATTCGCGTTGTTTCTTGAAACCTGTGGACCCGATGTGCGGCCAGGGTGAACGACGCGTTCTTGACAAAATCTCTGCGTGAGTACCAATGCATTCTTCAACACCCCGGCAAGAATCGTGAAAGACAAGTTACCAGGCAATGCGGAGAGCCAACTGAAATTCTCTTTGTGAGCCAATGGTACTGGTGATGGTGCCGGCGGGAGAAGAGCCGATGCTGCCATTGGGCAGGGAGAAATTGGGATGGTTGAGCGCATTAAACGACTCTGCCCGGAACTGGAGAGCAAACCTCTCGATAGGATGAAATTCCTTCATCACACCAAGGTCCCAGTCCTCGTAGCCGGGACCGATGATCACATTGCGGCCGCTGTTGCCGAAGGTGTAGAGGGGCGGGGCAACAAAGCAAGACGTGTCGTAGAACCGTTTGATGGTCTGCTGCGATGCGGGCAAGTTGCCATCGCACACCCGGTTGGGGCGCTGCAGTGTTCCTGTGTTGGATGTGGTGGTGGACATATTCAGGGTGAGCGGTGGGCCGGATTGAAGGGTAAGAATGCTGGTAAGCTGCCATCCTCCTGCGACTCCGTCGACAAGCCTACCGGAGTTCGCCAGGAAGTGCCTGCCCCGGCCTACAGGAAGCTGGTAGATACCACTCAAGGTAAAACGGTTTTTGAAGTTAAAGTTGGATAAGCCGTAATTTGCCCGAAGGTTGTTTGGGTCCTGGACATTGAGGCGTGACTCGCCGGTGGAGGAATTGCCGCCCGCTCCTTCATCCAGGCTCTTGCTGTAGGTGTACGCACCCAGAAAAGAGAGTCCGCCTTGGAGCCGCTTCTCCGCGGAAAGCTGCAATCCGTTGTAGCTCGAGGGACCAATCGGCTCCCACCCCTGAATGGTGCCGAACGTGGGATAGGGCTGACGGCCGGCCACTGACCCCGGGCCCGGGGTGGCCACGTTCGGGTTCAAGGCGATGGGCAAATGCGTTCCCTTGGAGCCGACATACGAAGCGCGAGCCACCAACGATGAGTTGATCTGTCGCTCCACAGTAAAATTCCACTGCTGAACGTTTGGCGTGGGATTGTTGATCGGCTGATAGACCGCTGTGGGCAGGTTGGAGGAGGAAGAGACGTCAGGAATGCCGGCTGACGTGTTCAGGCAAGGCGCCGTAGAAGAGCAACTCACGGAAAAGGTTTGCGCAAAGGGATAGTTGATAAACAAGCGCGCCGAGCCGCCCGTTCCCTGCTCGTTGAAATAGTAGAAGCCATAGGCACCACGTACAACCGTCGCCCCACCGACCCGGTAAGCGAAACCGACGCGAGGGCTGAAGTCAAGTTTTTTCATCTGCAGAATGCCGGTGGAGACGCCGTTCTGCCCCGCGATCCCCAGGCTTCCGGTACCGGCTTGAATGAAGTCTGACTGGCGGTTGTCACGCTCTGTCGGAGGAGTAAACAAGTCCCAACGGAATCCACCCGTGAGCGTCAGCCGAGCGGAGGCGCGCCAGGAGTCCTGAACGAAAGCTCCTATTTCCGAATAGCTTTCAAACGGCTGTCCCTGGGGTAAGGACGACTTCGACGAACTGGCCGGGAGGCCAAGCAGGAAATCGGCAAAAGCGGAGCCCGTTCCTGAACTCTTCGCGGGATTGTTGGTGTAGGTGCCGGTAAAACTGAAGCTCCCCGATTGCGCAGCGAGCTGATCGAATCCGAACTGGTTGTGCACTACGCTTGCGCCGTAAGTGAGCGAATGCGCACCTAAGACGGAGGAGAGAGTCTCACTGAGCTGGTAGGTGTTTTGTGGGACAATCTCGGGCAGGTTGGTTTCGCTGTATCCCTGGAACCCGGAGATGCTCAGACTCACCATACCTGTGCCCCCGCCGACATCCGAGCCGGGCACACCCAACACATCAGCCAAATTATGACCGTCATTCAATGGGATGGCGGAAAGCGAAAAGCGAGTATAGCCAAGTGCGAACTGGCTGGCGAAGGTGGGGGAGAAGGTGTGAACCTCCTGTAGCGTGGCCTGCATGCTGGGAGCCTTGTTCAGGGTTAGGGAGCCCGCGGTCGCCGAACCCTGGGCAAATGCAAACGGATTGAGCGCTCCGTTGCTCATCAAGGGTATGCCCGGGTAGTCGATATTCGCGCGGCCCCACGTATAGCGGCCGAACATACTGTCTTTGCTGCTCAGGGTTTGATCGACTCTCACGTCGAACTGGTCCTGCACCTGGCTATCGACAACGTTCAGCAGCAGATTATTGGAAACACCGTTCGACGTGGGGAGAGGAAAGATGGCCAGCAGGTTCTGGGCCACAGGGTTGATACGATCTGCTGGAATTACGTTTCCCGGGAATGGCTGACGAGTGTTGGTAGCGGCGTTGTAAGTGCCCGGATCGTAGATGACGGCCGGGAGGGCGCTGAAGTTTCCACTACGCAAAGCGGCAGTTGGCTCGCTGATTACCGACGTGCTGGTCTGCTTCACACGCAGTCCCTGGTAGTCAGCGAAGAAGAATGTCCGGTTGCGGCGAATGGGACCGCCGATGGAGCCACCAAATTGATTGAGCTGATACGGTGGAGTCGTGGTGCCGAAGAACGGGATGGCTTCGATCGATGCATTTCGAAAAAACTCGAAGGCAGAGCCATGGATCTCGTTCGAGCCTGACCGGGTGATCACGTTGACCACGGCGCCGCCGGCGCCGAACTCCGCATCGTAATTGCCGATTTGCACTTTGAACTGGCTGATGCTCTCCAGGTTGGGGAAGATTTTCACCGTGCCCACTGACTGGTCGCGATCGTCGAGGCCATCGACCATGAACAGATTGAAGCTACCTCGGGACCCGTTGGCTACGATCTCGGCACCGGCTCGCTGGGTTTCGTTACCGTTTCCGCTGGAACGAATGCTGCCGACTGCGCCGGAGTTCGCTCCGGGAACCAGCACGCCAAGTTGGGAGAAATTGCGCCCGTTAAGAGGCAGCTGCTGTGCCGACTCTTGTGTGACCACGTTGCCCAGCTCCGCGCTTTCCGTGTTGAGCAAGGGCGCTCCACCTGTCACCGTGACCTGTTGTTGCACCTGCCCGAGGGTCAACTGAAAGTCCTGTTCCGCTACCTGTTGAATCTGCAGCGTAAGGCTCTTGCGCACTGCTGCTTCAAACCCCTGGGCGCTCACGGCGACGGAATAGGTTCCAGGCTTGAGAAACGCCGCGACATAGTAACCGGCACCATTCGTAACCACGGTTGATGCAACCCCGGTGGTATCGTTCGCGATCACTACGGAAGCATTGGGGATGGCCGCACCGCTCGGATCGGTGACGTGACCGGAGATGGTTGCGTTGGCATTGATCTGAGCGAAGCCGGGGGTGAGCGATGCTAACAGCAAAGCCAGCCAAAGGTATCTCCAAGCCGATAACCGCGGCGCGATCAACCGAGAGTGCTTTATAGAGTGGCTGTCGACCATCGCGAATCCCCCCTAAAAAACGGCGTTTCCGGCGCGAAGCGAAGTATACATACGTTGGCCGCGG
>DASRRN010000058.1:0-8000 GCA_035695685.1 Acidobacteriaceae bacterium
TCCACTGTACCTGTGATCGCCGCCGTGATCTGCTGCGCCCACGCGGGCTGGCGAACGCCAAGAAGACCGAGGACCATTACGAGGGCGAAGCCCCATAAGGAAATTCGTTTCATACTCGCCTCCAAAACCAACAACCTCTAACGGGGCCCTAACGGCAGGAACGATTGGCAACTTTTAACAGGCTGCTCTTTCACCCGAGGACTTACTTCAGTTTCTGT
This sequence comes from Acidobacteriaceae bacterium, assembly GCA_035695685.1. Lineage (GTDB taxonomy): Bacteria > Acidobacteriota > Terriglobia > Terriglobales > Acidobacteriaceae > PALSA-350. The sequence goes on from DASRRN010000058.1 coordinate 219, forward strand.
ACTATATCCACAGCCTTAGTGAATTTGCAAGCAAGATTCTTGAGGAAAAAACTTTTTCTTAATGTGGCTGTGAGGTCAGGGGCGAACGGAGACACGCCGTTTGTCTGGGAGCGATCCGTTCGACCGTGCCGGTGAGTAAAGTTTCCCAGGCCCAGCCCAGGGTTAGGGTTTTACTTGGAAGGAGCCAACTCTTCCACCAGTATTTGGGAGAGAGTGGAGAGAAGCAGATTACCGGGGTTGTCCACGCTCCAGTCGACGTCCGGAATGTTATTCACCGTGATCGCCATGGCCACCGGTCCGTGCTCAGAGTAGACGATCGCCACCCCGCTTCTGAGGTGGTCTAACGCGCCGGTCTTGCTGGCGATGACGGTGTTTTTCATGTCTCTTCCCACACCGTTATGATCCTGCTGGCGCTTGAGCACACTGATCATTTCGTCGGAAGCCGCCTTGCTGACCAACTCGCCACGGTAAAGCTTTTCCAGAATGGCGACCATGTCGCTAGGACAGCTTCTACCCGTACCCCAGCGATCATTTCCCGGCTTTCTCCCCTCGTCCGTCAGGCCCTCCGGCTGGGGATTCGCGTTCTTGGGGAAGAGCTTTGTTTGCATGATCTTGCGCATGACCGCGGTTTGTTTTAGTCCCAATTGCGCCATGCGCTGGTTGACGGCATTTCCTCCGATACGGTCCAGAATCAGGTTGGTTGCCGTGTTGTCGCTGACGACGATCATCAGGTGCATCAGGTCCCGGATGGGGAACGCATCTCCCCCCGAGAACTCTGTAAGCACACCGCTACCGGACACCTTGTCCTGGTCTGTCAGCTCAAGCTTTTGATTCCAGTCGAGCTTTTTCTCCGCAGCCTGGGCAAAAAGCTCAACCATGATGGGGAGTTTGATGGTGCTGGCGGTAGGCACAGGGGCATCTGGTTGCAGTCCATAACTTTGACCGGTGTCGAGATTTTTGGCGTAGAGGCTGACGTTACCGGGAAAGCCCTGGATTGCGGTTCGAATGCGATGATCGATGGTCACGGCACTCTTGGCTTGCTGTGCTGCCAGCGGAGTAGGGCAGAGTGCGAGCACAAACATCATTATTAGAAAGTGATTTGCGGGCAACATAGGCAGGATTCCGCAGCCTCCGTATAAGGTACGGTGACACAGGATGGCGGATCTTCCAACCTGGATACTTCCCTTTGGCTCTCCGCTGACCAGGGAAATGGAGGGCGAGCGAAAGCCAGCCAGGACTGCGTACGAGATTATATCCAGCATTTTCAGTCGCCCCCCGGCGGGACTTATGTGACCTGGCCCCATTCAGACGTTGGTAACGTGACTTATGAATGCACCCGAGTGCTCGGATGGCTCACTGGTTTGCTGGCGACTTTCACTGGACTCAGGTGCTTTTGGAAGAGGGGCAAACCTCGCTTCGCCGGTCCAGATCTGAATCAGGTACCTGGTTCGGTTGAGAGCAGCTGAAGGAACCCTTGTACATGCTTATCCACGACCATCTGCCCCAGCTTTCGCTCTGAGGCTGAGGACCCGGCGCTGAAGAAGAGAAGCCTGGTGGTTACGAGAGGGGCGACGAACTGGAAGGCCAACGTACGCGCATCCAGCTTCCTAAGCACGTAACCTTCCTGCTGCCAGACCTCGAAGATCGCCTGCAGCACATCGAGCGCGCTCGACACACCCTTCAGCAACTGCTGACGCTTACCCCCGCCCTCACCAAAGATGTCACGCAGCAGGATGCTGGTCGAGACACGCACTTCAGAAGAAGTCCAGGCCCGCATCGCTTGTTGAGCCAATTTTGCCAATTCAACTTGAGGCCCCCCGGAGGCATCGATCTGCCCCACGTATACCGCCATAACATCTGGTCCGGCTTCGCGGAGGATGGCATCGTACGCCTCCTGTTTGCTTTTAAAGTGGGCGTAGAAGGCGCTCTCCCGCATATTCAACGAGCGAGCGATGGAGCGGATCGAGGCGCCGGCGTAACCTTTGGCCGCAAACTCCTTCCGGGCTGCATCAAGAAACCGCTTCCGGGCGGCGGAGGGCCGCTTCTGCTGAGTTGTGTTGTCTTGTTTCACGAGTTCAACCCGTCTTGCCGCGCATACGCTTCCCACTCCGAAGGCCTGGAAATGGAACCGCGAAAGCCAACGTAACCGTCCGGGCGAACGATCAGCAGTTTGTTTTCTTTCCCCAGGAGTCGCCTCCCTTCCTCATCGAAGTCAGAAGCAGGCACAACCATGATGCGTCCTGTATACCGGTGTTCATTCCCTGACCGCCGACGGGTGAATGGATGTGCGACGCATCGCCGGCGAGGAATACATTCCCGGCACGATACTGCGCAGCCTGACGGTCGTTGACATGGAACGGGGTCATCCATTCGGAACCTCGAATCCTGAGTTGAACGAACTTCTACCGGCAAGCCGCCGGCCACGACCCCACCCGCATCAGAGCAAGAAACATGCTGGGTGAGTACGCTCCACCCTACTCTGGAGGTTCTATCCAATGCAGCGACGCAGCTTCCTCCGCGTAGCCGCCACAGCAGGCGCCGTCGCCTGGGTAACACCCGTGCACCAGATTTTTAGTGCCGTGGGTTCCGCCCAGACATACCCGAACCAGGTTCCGTTTGTCGCCGATCCCGGGCTCGCAGGTTTGAAGCCGGAAGACATCCAATCACTGTTTGAAATCGGTCCTGCCTTCACGCCGCAGGATCAGTCGGCGACGTACCCCCAGAGCGTTGCATCCGGTGACCCGCAGCCCACCGGCATTGTGCTCTGGACTCGCATCGCACCGACGGCGATGGGTTCACCTTCAGCCGGCAACATCGCCTGGCAGATTGCCGCTGACGCCGGCTTTGCGTCGATCCTGGTGCAAGGTGTTGCGACCGTGGATCCGGCCTCGGATAACACGGTGAAGCTGCCGATATCGAATCCTGTCCTGGCGTCCTATACCGTTTACTACTATCGCTTCATCTACAACCTGATACCCAGCCGCACGGGCCGATTCAAGACCCTGCCGGCAGCCACGGCGGAACTTGCGCAGCTTAAGATCGGCTATGTCGTTTGCCAGGACTACAACAACGGCTACTACACAGCGCTCAACTACCTCGCGCTCGAAGATGTCGAATACGTAGTACACCTGGGCGATTACGTTTATGAGACCGTAACGCAAACCAATGCGGTGCGCGCCGTCCCTCCGTTTGCGTCCGGGGGCGTGATTCCGCAAAATGTCGATGACTACCGCCATCTTTACCAGGTTTACCGCAGCGATCCCAACCAACAGGCGGTGCATGAAAATTTCGCCTATATCCAACTGTGGGACGATCACGAGTTCGCGAACGATTGCCATCAGGATTTCCATCCCGACAACAACACCGCACCGAACACTGCCACGACTCCGCAACCCGCGCTGCGCCAGGCGGCGAACCAGGCCTGGAGTGAGTACGGGTTGGCCGATGTGGCCTTCGATCCAACCCAGACCTGGGAACAGTCGGTCCAGGTTTATCGCAAATTCAGCTTTGGCACGCTGATGGACCTGGTGGTCACCGATGAACGCCTTTATCGCGACGGCCCGCCTTGCGGCAGCGATATCGTTGGGCAGCGTTATTTTTCGCTCGGCTGCGGAGAGATGGGTGACAAGAGCCGTACCATGCTCGGTCTCACCCAGCGGCAATGGTTTCTCGATCAGTTGACGGGCTCGACCGCTACCTGGAAGATCTGGGCTAACGAAGTGATGTTGATGCAGTTGAAGTTTGCTCTGGTGTACATCGATCTGGATCAGTGGGATGGATACCAACAAGAGCGCAACCTGATCTTTAACACCGTGCACAGTGCAGGCGTACAGAATTTCGTCGCCATCACCGGCGATTTGCATACGTTCCTAGCGGGATATCTGAAACGGGATTTTGACAATCCTTTCGAGAGTCCGGTGGGGATTGAATTAATGGTGGGCTCCATCTCGTCGGCGAATCTTGCAGAAGACATTGAGTCAACAGTGGAATTGCCCAGCGCCCCCGTACCGGCGAAACAGATGGGCATTCCTCCCAATCTGCTGGATCCGGTCATTCGCGGAGCGAATCCGCACATCAAATACTGGGATTCGTCGACGCATGGCTACGCCGTACTCACTATCACGCCGACACTGCTTACGTGCGAGTTCAAGGCAGTGAGTACGGTACAGCAACCGACAGCCACGTTGGTGGGGCTCAAGACCTTCACGATTCCCGTGAATCAGGTGAAATTGAACGTCATGTAATCGAGTCCCGAAGGGACGGTACAACCTGTAGCCCGGCACGGCAGTGCCGGGTAGGCTTTTCCTGTAAATCGAGTCCCGCAGGGACGGCACAGTGGGAAGCCCAGGCAGGCTAACCTTCATGTAAAGCGGGTCCCGCGCCTCCCAAGGGTGGGTGAAAATGGCCGCCGGAATTCGTGCGTGAAAAGAGTGGTAAGAGTGATAAGTCCAGATCCGCTGGGATGTAATTTGCGCAGCAAGCCATTGCGCCGGGTCGCAGTTCATGATGATCTGCGTAACCCGGCGACGAGGAGTTGTTGAGTCTGCCCGGCATTCCCGTGGCTACAGGTTGTACCGTCCCTGCGGGACTCGATTTACATGAATGCCTACCCGGCACTCCCGTGCCGGGCTACAGGTTGTACCGTCCCTTCGGGACTTGATTTACATGAACGTCAGCCTGACTGGGACGGTACAACCTTAGCTACCTCCTGCCGCACGATCAGATCTCAACTTCGCCTTCGAGGTAGAAGACGCAGGAACCTTCCAACTCGACGCGGTCCCCCTTCAGCCGGCAGATAACCTCGCCGCCGCGGCGAGAGACCTGGAAGGCGCGAAACGCTGTCTTGCCCAGCCGATTGGCCCAATAGGGCGTCAGCACGCAATGAGCAGCTCCGGTGACGGGATCTTCGGGGATGCCCTTGGCAGGCGCGAAGTAGCGGCTTAGGAAATCGAAATACCCGTCTCCGGCCGCAGTCACGATGACACCGGGGCGATCTAACCGGGCAATGGCAGTCATGTCGGGAGCCAGCTCACGCAAGACCTGTGGGCTCTCAAACAGCGCCAGGTAATTGAAGGAATTTGCGAAGACCTCTGCCGGAACGGCGCCTAACGCTTCGATCAGACCGGGCGGTGGCGTGATCCGCTCGGAGGGACGTGCCGGAAAGTCCATTACGTAACCCGAACCCACCCGCTTTACGGTGAGCGGCCCGCTGGCGGAGTGGAAGACCACACTGGTCCGTCCAGGCTCGAGCCGCTCCATCACCACCGCGGCGCTGGCCAGGGTAGCGTGGCCACAAAGCGGTACCTCGGTTGCGGGCGTGAACCAACGGAGGCGATAGCCGCCGTTGTGGGGGTGGAGAAATGCGGTCTCGGCGAGGTTGTTCTCGGCGGCAATGGCCTGCATGGTTGCGTCGGCCGGAAAGGCTTCCATGGGCATCACCGCGGCGGGATTTCCGGCGAATCGGCGAGTAGTGAAGGCGTCGATCTGGAATATCGGTGTGCGCATGAGCGACCTCGTCGTGGAGAAACTCTGCCCTTGTATTCTAGATTGACCTGACTCTTCGGCCACCGTGAAGCATCGATCTGGCGCTCTCGGAGAAAAAGTGACCTTGCCCGACACTTTCGGAAGGCGAGATGCTCTTACTTGAGGAGGTCATGATGGAAGAGCTTGAGAATAACGCTAGCCCGATACCGACGCCCGAACCGCCTCCCCCGAACGCCGAAAATTCAGGCGCGGTCACGTCATCGGAGCCCGCAGCGCCGCCTCTTGAGGAGCCGGCCGATACTACGCTCGATAACCAGCCAGTTGTGTCAGCCGCTGCACCGCCAATCCCCATCGCCCAGGTGGAAACACCGAAGCCGCCGGTTTCGGCGCGGATACGCCTGGACAAGAAACATCCGCTCGCGATCCGCTGGATGCATTGGATCAATTTCCCCGTGCTCTTTACCATGATCTGGAGCGGCCTGCTCATCTATTGGAACGATTCGGACAACGCCTACAAACACCCCCATGCGGTTTATCGGGTTGGAGTGGGGTCCCTCACGCTCTTCCGTTTTTTCCCGCACTGGTTCTGGAAGGCAATGGATGCTCCCTACCATGTAACCCAGGGTCTGGGATACCACTTCTTCTTTATGTGGATCTTTGCTATCAACGGAATCCTCTATGTGCTTTTCACCATCCTGTCCGGTGAATGGCGCTTTGTGGTTCCGGACCGAAAGAGTCTGATAGAAGCGATCCAGGTGACATTGAAGGACCTGCACCTGAGCAAATACCTTCCGCCACAGACCAAATACAACGGCGCACAAAAAATCGCTTACACCTCTGTAATTTTGATGGGGGCCGGGAGTCTCATTACTGGCCTGGCTATCTACAAACCGACCCAGGCCCATTGGCTAACGACGTTACTGGGCGGTTATGAGATGGCACGGTGGGAACATTTCCTGCTCACCATGGGATTCTGCGGATTCTTCGTGATTCATGTGACCCAGGTGGTGCTGGCAGGCTGGAACAACTTCCGCAGCATGGTGAGCGGCCTGGAAGTGAAATCGATCCAGGAACCCTCCCTCGAAGCAGAAAGAAAGAGTTGGGGATGATGAATCTCGACGACAAGCAGGCGGAGGCGGCGGAGCAGCAAGCGGCGGACGATGCCGTATTGGGAGAAAGCCGCAAGCACACCCGGCGCAGCTTCGCGATCGCCGTTGCCGCTGCGGCCGCAGGCTGGGGGGTTTACGAATGGATCGATCACAGCCAACGGCTGAGCATGCAGCCTACACCTTTGCGCAGGGCCTTTCAGGCCAATGCCAGGCTCTCGCGCACGATTTTCGACGACCGCGCCCTGGCACCCACGTACCCACTGAAGCGAGCTGAGGAGCTGCGAGTCAACGGCGTCTATGGTCTGAAACAGGCATTGGTGCCAGCGAGTTGGCGGCTGCAGTTGACGGGAGCGGCAAATGCAACGAGCTACCCTCAATATGCGGCGGACGTCACCGCCTGGGAATATCGATACGCAGACGTGAAGACAAACGAAGACCAGGGCCACGATACCAAGGTCGCGCCGAGCGCAGACACGGCGGAGAAGATGGCGCCGAAATCCATGGTTGCCGGGGAGAAGATCCGCCAGGAGCGCGCCGGACGAATGCCGAGAGGCGTGGAAGAGGCGGGCGAAAGCCGATCGACACTCGCCCCCGGCACACCAGGCCTGCTGCTGACCATGGACGATATTCTGAAGCTGCCAAAGCATGATCTGGTCACGCAATTCAAGTGCATCGAGGGATGGAGCCAGATTGTGCATTGGAGTGGGGTACGGATGGCAGATTTTATTGCTGCCTATCCGCCGGAAAAAACAGCCGATGGCCGTCTGCCGCGCTACGTGTACATGGAGACGCCGAACGGCGACTACTATGTCGGTTACGATATGCACCTCTGCCTGCATCCGCAAACGCTGTTGGTGACGGAGATGAGCGGCAGCCCACTGACGCAATTTCATGGCGCCCCGCTGCGGCTGCATGCGCCCACCAAGTACGGCTACAAGCAAATCAAGCGTATCGGGCTCATTGCCTACACCGACCAGCAACCCGATGATTACTGGACCAAGCTCGGTTACGACTGGTATGCGGGTCTTTGATCCACTAAGACTTGTCTAAATTAGATTTTTCAGTTGGCCGATAACGTACGGGTGGATTGGGGAGCTTGGGGCATTTTCACCAGGGCTAAAGCCCGGTCATTGCAAGATAAAGCGTTCTCGCGGGTTTAAAAACCCGCTTCCCCGGACTGAAGTCCGGG
>DASRRN010000059.1:0-5985 GCA_035695685.1 Acidobacteriaceae bacterium
CCACCGGTACTGATCAGCAATTCGATGACGTGATGGACTATCTCCACCGAACCATGACCACCGTCAACGTGAACACTGCCGACGCGGACGAATTGCAGGTCGTGCTGAATGTGCCCGAAGCAGCGGCGCAGGCGATTATCATCCGGCGCAGCACGCAGAAATTCGCCGGCCTGGCTGACCTTAAGTCGGTTCCCGGCGTGGATGCGTCCACTGTGGATGCAAAAGCACGCTTGATTTTCTTTAAATGAGTCGGCTTTGCGATTTAGTCGACCCGATCGACCATCGACACGACCACCACGATCAGCGCGCAGAAGGAAGGAACGATGACCCAGGCTTCGGGAATTGATCGAAGGCAATTTCTTGCCACACTCTCGATAGGAGCGGCCGCCATTGCGCTTCCTCAGCTCATTCATGCACAGCCGGCGGCAAAGCGCCTGGCAGGCGTTTTCCCCATCGGCTTTACTCCGGTAAATTCTCAGAACCAGATCGACTACGAGGGTCTGGCGGCCCAGGTGCAATTCTGCAGGCGAGGCGGCGTGCACGGCCTGGCATGGCCGCAAATTGCCAGTGGATGGACAACGTTGACCGAAGAAGAAAGATTGCACGGCGCGGAGACCCTCGTTTCCGCGGCGCGGGGTGGTGCCACGGCGGTTGTGATCGGCGTGCAAAGCCGGACAGCGGATTTCAAAGAAACTGAGCGCTATGCTCGGCAAGCAGAGAAGCTTGGTGCAAACGCCATCATTTGTATATCCCCGCCTGGCGTGACCGCCGGCTCCGAATTACTCGCTTACTATCAGCGGCTGGGCAAGGTGACATCGTTGCCGCTGTTTGCCCAGACCGGGGGCGATTTCAGCGTCGATTTGCTCGTCGAGATGTTTCATACCATTCCTACGTTTCGTTACGTCAAAGATGAAGCGGGCGATCCTCTTGAACGGGTGACAGAAATAAGAAACCGCACCAACAACCAGCTCAATTGCTTTTCCGGCAAGGGAGTCACCACCATGATCACGGAAATGGAACGAGGGTTCGTCGGCCATTGCCCGTTCGTTAGCCTTGCCGATCTCTACGCGTCTGCCTATGACTCGTATCACGCCGGTAAGGTCCGCGATGCATTCGATCAATTCGGCCGCATCGAGGCGGCCAGCTCCATGTTCGCACAAAGCAACGTCGACGTATTGATTGCCCGCGGCGTCTTCCGTCCCGGCACCACAACCCGGGTTGCCCCGCCGGCGCCGGGCGCCGATACCATGCACCACAAAGTCGCAAGTCCTGACGAAATCAAGCGCGATCTGGATATCTACTTGCAGCCTTACCTTCGAGCATAGTCAACCTGATTCTGGTTGTTTGCTGGTCATACTTGCTGGCTACCAATCTCGCTGATAGTGGAGGTATTTCTCGGTGCGGCCCTATTCTGCCTTCTGTACAGCCCCATTCCGCCGGCTGGCTCTGCTTTATTCCTTCTTGTTGGTTCTGTGTGGCTCCAGCTATGCCCAAAGTTCATCGCCCTCCCCGGATGATGCCGCATCTACGATTCGTGTGTCCTCCCAGTTCGTGATCCTGGATGCCTTGGTCGAGAACAAACAGACCGGGGGTTTGATCGGCAATTTACAGCGAAGTGACTTTCGGCTATCCGAAGATAGAGTTCCACAAACCATTACTTACTTTAGCCAGGATCGGTTGCCGCTTTCCGTGATCTTTCTCTTCGATCTCACCCAGACGGTCCGCCCCACACTGAAGCCTCTTGCTGACGGCGCCCGCGAAATCCTGGGCCATTTGAAGCCGGAGGATGAGACAGCCATTATGGTCTTCTCATCGCACACCGAGCTACTGCAAAACTTCACCACCAACCGCAACCTCGCGACGGATGCAATCGTAAAGGCCTCCGAAATGAAAAGTAGTGATGGCACCTTCATTCATGAGTGCATGTATGAGGCGGTCAAACAGGCGATGCAATCAACCACCCCTGGCAGCCGCCGGGTAATGATCTGGCTAACCGATGGGACGGCAAACTTTGAGAACGCAATGACGGTGAAGACGATTGGGAAAGGAGCGCCCGCGCGGTTGCATACGAAAGAGGAGTCCACTGAGGAGCTACTCCACTCCGGGGTCGTGGTGTCCGCGCTGATTGATCGTACCCCAGCGACGGATATGACCCTCGTCGTGCTCGATGCCAATCCGCTGGGCATGATGTTTGGGGGCCGCACGGGAGACATTCGCAAGTACGCTGAACTTACGGGCGGTCCTGTCCTGGACACGAGTAAGAAAGAAATTGCCATTCGCCTGGCCCAGTTGGTCGACCAGATTCGCATCCGTTATACCCTCGGATACAAACCATCGATGGCAAAGCCTGAAGGGAAGTACTGCAAGCTCCAGCTTCAATTAAATCCGGCCACGCTCAAGGCGCGCGCCGATTTCTCTAAGTTGAGGGTGCGTACCAAACAGGGCTACTATCGCTGAACTTAGGTCACCCATCGCGCGAGACTTGTCAAGCTAACAGGAGTTCTGTAGCCTGCGGAAGTCGCAGTTTAAGGGAGATCCCGGTGGTTCAGCGTACCCGCTCGGCCGTAGCGTTGGTGCTTCTGTTGGGCGCGTTGGCCGGTCCGCTTTCCACGCCTCTCCGCAGCCAGACCGCCCCACCCGACGAGCACGCGGGCCGCGTCTTCAAGACCAATGCGCGGATTGTCGTTCTCGACGTCGTGGTCACCGGTAAAAATCATCGTCCGCTCACAGGTCTACACCAGCAGGACTTCAAGGTTCTGGAAGACGGACATCCGCAGACCATTCACTACTTCGAGGAGCACACCGGTGCGCAGCAGTTGCAGGCAAGCCTGCCAGACTTGCCGCCCAACGTCTTCACCAATATCCCCCGGCTCAAGCCGAGTGACTCTGTAACCGTGCTAGTGCTCGATTCCCTCAACACGCCACTGGACGACCAGAGGCGTGTTCATGCGCAAATGCTCAAGTACCTCAAGAAGCCTCAACCGGGCAGAATAGCGATCTTTGCCCTGGGAACGCAGCTGCGTTTGGTGCAGGGCTTCACTGACGATCCAGCACTTCTGGCGGCGGCCCTCAACCAACAGAAAAAAGGGACAGGGGCGCAGGTCTCGCCCCTGCTGCAGTCGAATGCAGAAACCGCCAGCACCCAGGAAATGGTCGCCGCCATCGCGGCTTATGACGCCACCGGAGCCGCACAGATGCAGCAGTTTATGGCCAACCAGAGCTCGGCCCGGAGCGACGCGCGGCTGAAGCTGACGCTAGCCGCCCTGCAACAACTTGCTCACTACCTTGGCGGATTTTCAGGCCGGAAGAACGTGGTCTGGTTCTCGGGCGGGTTTCCGGCCGCTATCCTCCCGGACCCCGCGGCCCTCGATCCATTCGGTGCGCGACGAGACGATCAAGACGAAGTGCGCAAAACGGATGCGCTGCTCGCTGCAGCTCAAATAGCTATCTACCCGGTGGGTGCTGAGGGGGTGGTTACCGATTCGGTCTACAGCGCGGCTGCCGATTCCCGTCTGGTGACACAATCGCAACTATCCCAACCCCAGGGAGAGGCACAAGAACGAAACGCCAACTACGCAGCCATGGAAGTGATGGCCAAGGATACTGGCGGCGAAGCCATCTACGGCACCAACAGCTTGTCCGATGCGCTGGATCGAGTCGCTGCCCACGGATCCAACTTCTATACTCTGACCTATACCACCACGAACCCGGCTGCCGACGGAAGATTCAGGAAGATCCACGTGGAGCTGGCTCGCTCCGGATACCAACTCGATTACCGCCGCGGCTACTTTGCCGACAACGCAAAGAGCACCCAGGCGCCGGTTGCCAACCCGGGCGATGACCTGCTCTCTCCATTTCTACGCCCGGGCAGGCCGGAATCGACACAGATTCCTTTCACTTTGCGGGTGGTGCGCGGGAGTGCTTCGGCCAGACCGGCTGCTCCTGTGACCTCGAGTGCGAGTCCGGTACAAGGTGGCGACAATCCCAGCCTGCAGGGGCCGCTGACGCGGTACGAGGTGGATTTGATGATCCCTGCCCACGGCTTGCAATTCGACATGGCTCCTGATGGTCACCATCATGTGCGGCTCGAAGCCGGGCTGATGGTTTATAACCATGAGGGTCAGCCGCTCAACTGGCTGTTACGGCAGATTAATTTGAATCTGGATGCCGCGCGTTACGCGATCGTGCAGGCCAATGGCGTGAATCTGTATCTCAAAATCGATGCTCCGGAGGATGGGGTCTCTTTGCAAAGCGGGGTCTATGATTTGGGCGCCAACCTTGTTGGAACGCTGGAGATTACGCTGAGTAACATTGTCGGTTCCGGCCCCTCCGGTTCCCGCCCGATGACCAGTTCCAGATAGCGTTCAATGTAGCGATTTTGGATTGCTCCCAAGATGGGAGCAAGTGTATGATCGCTGAGGTGAGAGTGATCGCGCGTGGCACCCTGTATCCTTTTGTAGAAAATCGGGTGGAACACAGGCTTCAGCACGCTGTAAAAGCTCATCTCGATGCCTGGTATGCAGAGGTCGAAAGGGCGAACTGGAGAAACTCCGCGGAGTTGAAGCAGCAATACAGGTCTGCCAGTATCGTGTCAGCTGAACGCGTCGTCTTCAACATCAAGGGAAATGAATTCAGACTCGTCGTCGCAATCAATTACCACTATCAGGTGCTCTTTGTTATATGGCTGGGCACGCATCGGGAGTATGACAAGATCGACGTGGAAGGAGTGAAAATGACAGCAGCCGGTATACGGATCTATCCAATTCGGACGGACAGAGATCATGAAAGAGCCGTTGCTCGAATCAGCGAGCTTATGAGTGCTACTCCAGGCACCCCTGAGGGCGACGAATTGGATGTGTTGGCTGTACTCGTGGACGCTTATGAGACGAAGCACCACCCGATGGACGCTCCTGATCCCGTCACGGCCATTCAATTCCGCATGGAGCAGCAAGGCTTAACGCGCAGAGATCTGGAGCCTCTGATCGGGAGTCGTGCCAGAGTCTCCGAGGTCTTGACACGTAAGCGGAACCTCACTTTGGAGATGATCCGCCGCGTGAAGTGTGGGCTGGGGATCTCTGCAGATCTGCTCATAGGCGCCGCGCCGATTAAGACACGTCGCCGTCGCCGCCGCCCCATACAGACCAGCACAGCTAAGAGGTCCCGAAAAACGGTGTAGATGTCTGAGAATTGAGGACTCTGCCATCGTCGATTCAACCAGGGCACAGCCTTTGCTTCCATAGCAGACTTGACATGAGGCGCTAAACAGTCCGCGTGAACCCTGCGGGCTGTACATTCCGTGGCGAGCGCCGTAGGAGAGAAACGAGGGAATGACCAGTGTGGGTGGGTGAGGAAATGAAGAGGTTGGCGCGTTCGACTGTAATGTTCATTGCGGGCATGTTCGCACTAGCGATGGCGGCGATCCCCGCAGCCGCCCAAGCAGGATCGGCTTCATCATCGGCACAAGCCCCGCTTGCGCTCATGCCACTGCCCAGCTCGATCACCCGCGGTGAAGGAGCTTTCACCGTCACCCCCGCCGGCGGCGCCCCCTCCACATTCACCTACAACTACGGCCAAACCCATGACGCGCGGCTCGAAGCCGCTGTCAGAAGATCCGTGATCCGGCTCGGCCGTACTTGCGGCGGAGAAGTCCTGCGCTCCACCATCGATCATCCAGCTCCGTCGACTGCCTCGCTCCTCATCAACGTCGCCGCGCCAGGCGAACCGGTACAGACGATCGACGAAGACGAGAGCTATCAACTGAGCGTGACTCCCCAGGGAGCCACGCTGACCGCGCCCACTGATCTGGGCGCGATGCATGGGCTCGAGACCCTCTTGCAGCTCGCTACCATGGAGCAGGGCGCATGCGTGTTGCCGGCGGTGACCATCCACGATGTGCCGCGCTTCCGCTGGCGCGGATTCATGCTCGATGTGAGCCGCCACTTTGAACCGGTGGCCTCGGTCGAACGCGCGCTCGATGGCATGGCG
>DASRRN010000060.1:0-21187 GCA_035695685.1 Acidobacteriaceae bacterium
CCCGTCCACCTGACGGGACTTAAGTTTCATGCTCACGAATACTCCTCCTTAGATAGCGGAACGGGCGGTTCCTAGATGTTTGATGAGGGTAAGTTCAGTGCCGGGCTGCAATTGTCGAAAGTGTACCTCATCCATGAACGACCGAATCAGAAAGATACCCCGTCCTGATCCACGCAGCAAGTTCTCGGGCGCCAGGGGATCGGGCAGTGTTTCCGGGTTCAATCCTTTTCCCTGATCGGCGATGCGGATCACCAGGTCGTTCGCTGTCTGTTCAAACGACGCAGTCATGCGCTTTTCAGGGTCATAGGAGTTGCCGTGGAGCACTGCATTTACCGCGGCTTCGCGGACCGCCATGGCGACGCGGTAGATCTCCTCTTCCTCCAGACCAGCCTTTCTAGCCATCTCTTCCGCGGTTTGTTCCACGCGATTGACGCTGTCAAGCGAGGACTCCAGTGTGTAGGTAACCTTGCTAGCCTGTGATCCGCCCAATTGCCTGACCTCGTGTGCCGCGCTGGGCCTACCGACGGAAGCCCCTTGTGCGCAAGTTTGCTTGGCCTGCGGCCACATGTCAAGGCACAATCAGAGCTTAGCAGCTTGAGCCGGGTAATAGGGTCGCCATCATTGCGGCTTTGTTTTGCTTAGACGGGACATCTGGGAGGCCACGTCGTCTTCCGCCTTCTGGTGCAGCGCACGCACCTTGGCAAACTCTCTCTTGGCCGCTGCCTCGTCGTTTGCGCCCTGGTAAACACGCCCCAGCCAATAATGCGCGTCGGGCTGGTTCGGATCCAGCTCCACGGCACGCTGCAGGGCCGCGATTGCCTCGGGGTACCGCTTTTGCTCAGCGAAGATCGTGCCTATGTCGAGATAGGCGATGCGCATGTCAGTTCTCGACTGCACAGCCCTTTGCAGCAGGGGGAGTGCCTGCTCGCGATTGCCCCGCTTCAATTCAATGTCGCCGAGATAAGCCAGGGCCTGCGCATGGTTAGGATCTATGGCCAATTCTTTCTCGAATTCTTCTTTCGCGCTATCGAATTGAAGCAGCTTCCAATGCAGGTAACCCAGGCCAAAATGCACCTCCGGCTCCTGCGGAGAAACCTTTGCGGCAGCTTCAAATTCAGCGATGGCCTCGGGGGTTCGATCCAGGCCGTCCAGTGCCTCTCCGGAGAGGATATGCGCAGCAGCAGAGTCCGGCTCTCTTTGTAGGATCTGGTGGAACTGGTCAAGGGCGCAGGTGTATTGCCTGGCGGAGAGGCAGCTCTGCGCCAGCGCCTGGCGCAATTCCACATTTCCCGGGTCTGCCCTCGCCGCTTCGGATAGGTACCTTGCCGCCTCAGCAAATTGCTGCGTCGCGTAGTAACTCATGCCCAAAAGGGTTTGCACCTGCCGGCTATTAGGATCCGCGCGGAACGCCGCGCTCAGCGGGGAGATCGCCACCGCGAAATGGCCTTGCTTGAATTCGGCTAAGCCCAGGTTGAGTTGAACACCCCGCAGCCTTGGATTCAGAGCAAGTGCCTTGCGATAAGCGGGAACAGCTTGCTCATATTGTCCTTGTTCGGAAAGAACGAAGCCCAGACTGGCAAAGGCCTCCGCATCCCTGGGATTTGCCGCCACGATCGACCGCCAGGCTATGGTTGCTTGCGCGAGCTTGCCCTCTTGCTCCAGAGCCGCCGCATCGGAGGGACGCGGCGCTTGAGCGCTTCCCGCGGCGGTCTGTAGCAGCGTGAAAAGGACCAGACTTAACTTCCAACTCATCCCGGTTTAGATCCCGGCTTCGATCTTAGTTTCGTTCCCCTTCGCTCCGCCCGCGGGGATTTCGAGCGAAGCGAAGGGATTTCAAGCGGGTGGACCTACCAGATAATTTTGGCGCCGAACTGGAACACCCTGGGGTCGTAGGCCGAATTGACTTTCCCGAAGTCAGTGCCCGCAAGCGAACTGCCAATACCGCCACTGGCTCCGCCGCCAACGGTGTTTGCGCTGAATTGCGTGTGGTTCCAGACGTTGTAAGCCTCCGCACGCAGCTCGATGTGGCTTTGTTCCACCAACGGAAAGGTCTTGAACAGCGCCAGGTTCCAGTTATCGCGCCCCGGGCCACGCAGGGCATTATGGCCAAGATCGCCAAACGTGGATACGGAAGACCCGGTGCTTACCGGCGCGATCGAAAATGCAGTCGGATCAAACCACTGCATGGTGTTGTTCCCGCTGGAGAGCGTCGCCTTTGACTTGGGATAGGAGATCTTTCCCGTAAGGTTTGGCCGCACAGCGCAATCCGGAACAAAACTACAGACGGTCGACCCCGAAACCCCGAGATTGAGCGGCGCTCCCGATTCCATGGTGACAATGCCGGATGTTTGCCATCCACCAAGGGACGATTTCAAGAAGCCGCTCGCGCTGTTACGAAATAGGGGAAGGTCGTAGATAAAGTTCACAAATGCAACATGAGTACGGTCAAACACCGATGGTCCCCGGTCATAGCTCCATCCAGCGTAAGGATTGGAGACGGTATCGAGATCGAATCCATCTCCGCCGCTGCCGGTCGATGGATCAATGGCGCGAGAAAAGGTATAAGCACCCTGAAGTTGAAGACCGTTCCGCAGGTGGGAGTGAAGCTCGATCTGCAGCGAGTTGTAGCTGGAGTTGCCCTCGTCCTGATCCGTCAGAATGGCATGGTAGCCCAAATAGGGGAGCAGCGTGTTATACGCGCCCGAGCTGACGGCCAGTGCCGGCAATTGGTTAATGGGTGGAAGGTCGGTATTGACCGCATCGCTCTGGTAGTGCTCTACATTGCCTACATAAGCGAGCGAGAGGACAGATCGCGACGCCAGTGCCCGTTGCACCCCGAAGCTGTATTGGTAACTGGCCGGCAGCTGATACCTCGCTGAATTGAGTTGGGTAACCGTAGGCACCACAATGGGCAACGGAGGTGCGGTGATCAGGCTGCCGTTTTGGACGTTTTGTTTGGGATTCGACAACGAGACGTTGTTCAGCGAAGCGGAAGAGCTGAAGGGAACGTTCGCGCCGGCCTGGTACATGTCGTTACCCTGGATGCGCTCATACATAATCCCAAACCCGCCGCGGACGACGGTCTGACCATTACCAGTCAGGTCGTAAGCAAAGCCGATACGCGGCCCGAAGGCAGCCCAGTGGTTCGCCACCAGCCCCTTGGAGACGCCAGGAGTAATGCCGGGTATCCCAATGCCATTCAGGTAGAACTGATAGCCCGCCAGGATTGGGTTAGGACTGGTGCCCAGGCCGGCGCTGTTTGGGGAGATTTGGCTGTTCCCGGCAAGAAACGTGGGTGCTGCCCCCTGGTTGTATAGGTTGGGATAGAAGTTCGACATCTGGCCGTTCGCCTCATAGGTATGTGGTATCCCGTCCCATCTGAGGCCAAGGTTCAGCGTAAGCCGTTGGGTAGCCCGCCAGTCATCCTGCACAAAGAGCGCATACGACTTGCTGTCCCAGTGGCGAGTGTCCTTCAATGCAGCCTCGGTATACGACTGGGAATAGCCGAGTAGAAAATCGGCGAAGTCATAGCCCGTGAAGCTGCCGTTGAATCCAAAGCTTCCCTGGGTGCTGACCTGCAACGGTTGCGCCTTTAGAAAGTACTGCCAGCTGCCGCCGATCTTGATCTGTTGGGAACCTTTCGTCCAGGCGACACTGTCGGAGATCCCATAAGAATCCGCTTTGTTGATCCAAGGATTCCAATTGTTGCTGAAGTTTGACCCGGTCTGCTTACTGAGCGCAATAATCGGGATAATATTCGTTTGCCCATTGAATATCCGGTTGGAGTTGAATCCCGAGGGAAGCGTGCTCAGTCCGATCGGGACCATGTTGATGCGATTGCCACCGTAGGTGAACCGGGTCTCGTTGAGCATTCTCTGGCTGATCGCATAGGTAGCCCCGATCACTGCGCTATACGACGGGTTGCCGAAAGTATCGCCAACCGTGGGCACGTTCGAGCTGCTCCAACGGGTGGGAAGGTCGGTTTGGGACACCTGCTCTGAAATCCAGTGCCCAAAGATAGAGAACCTGTCGCTGAACGTGTGGTCGATGCGGACCAGTTCCTCTCTCACATTCGTAGGCGCGTTGGCCGGGCCAACGAACCGGGCTCCGCTGTTAGGCGCGGGAAAGATGCCTGCCTTCAAAAGCGTTTGTGCGTTGCCGTCGAGCAGCGGGGCGGGAATGGTGTTGTTATTGAACCCCACTGCTTTGGTGGAGTCCGGAGCGCCATTCGTGCAGCCGCTCAGTGCTTGCCCAGCGCCGGCGAATTGCGCTTGAACGGTTGCGGACACCTGGCACACATAGGGAGCATGAATCCCGGTGGTCACAAGACCCGAGGTCAGCGCTTGCGACAGGTCACCGCCGTAGGCACTGGTGAAGGGAACCCCCACGTTGAAGTTGTTGCCCTGAATCAGGCTGCGCCACTCCATGTTGTAAAAGAAGAAGGTCTTGGGATTATCCGTGTGTTTGAAAATGATCGGCCCGCCCCCGTTGAATCCCCAGGTGTTGAAGCGCAATTTCGCAACCTGGTTTTGCGTCCCGTTGGCGTTGTATTGGGGATTGAAATAGTTGCGCGCATCGAACGCATCGTTGCGGCCAAACCACCATCCCGAGGCATGAAAATGCCTCGTGCCGGACTTGATCACCGAGCTGATCGTTGCTGCCGAAGACAGGCCATATTCAGCGCTGTAGTTGGAAGTCAGCTGGCGGAATTCCGCAAGTGCGTCCTCGGAAGGCATCACTACCGCGCTGCCGCCACCTCCCCGATCGTCGATCTCTCCCCCGTCCAGCAACCACAGATTGTGGGATACGCGCATCCCGTTAAAGCTGATGTTCGCGTCGCCGCCCATGGGTGTGGGAACTTGAAAATCCGCCTGCAGACTGGCCGCTCCCGGCGTGAGGTTCGCCAGCGAGTAGAGGCTTCGCCCATTCGATTCAAGCTGGGTAATCTGCTGTCCGGTGATCACGTCGCTGACCTCCCCGGACTCGGTTTGCAGCTTTACGTCGGGAATTGCGACCGTTACCGTTTCCTGTGTCTGTCCGACCTTCATAGCGAAATCGACCCGCAAACGATCGCCGACATTGAGCACCAGGCCATTCTTAGCCTCAACGCTGAAGCCACTCGCTTCGGCTTTGACGTTATAGAGGCCGATGGGGAGATCCGGCAGCACGTATTGGCCGGCGTCGGTCGTAGTAGCGGTGCGTCCCAAGCCGGTGGAGACGGCGATTGCCGTAATGGTTGCGTTTGGGATCATCGCACCGACAGGATCGGTAACGGTTCCGACAACAGTTGCCTGCTGCCCGGAAGCGTCCAATGGCGCCGCCAACAGCAACAGGCAAAAGGCGATAAAGGTGAATATTTTTGCGTTTTTCCTGGCAAACTGCGCACTTCTGGCCACCCAAGTCTCCATAGGTCTACCTGCCTCTCTTTTGTCGATCGCCAACTGGTCCGGCAAGTTCGTTCGCATTTCCGGTACCGTTAACGATGCAGTAGGCTTTTACCCAGTGCGAAGTATAGTTGTCAAGGCAAAATAATTAGGGTGACCTGTTTAAGGTGCAGGATCCACGGTAACGAGGCTTATCACAGGGGCTTTGCGGGACTACAGCCGGGCACAAAATGTTTGAATTGGACGGCAGGCAAAGTAATTCCGGGAGGCTTTATAGAACGGCGAGTGTTTTGAGAGCAGAATCATCGAATTTTGCATCCGCGAATCTCATTTCACGGAAGAGATTCAAATTGGAAGACATGACTACTCCCGGACTCAGCCGAACGTTCGGAGGCAGGGGGGTTTGGCTGACCAGATGATCGGCCATGAGGCGCACCGCAATTTGCCCCTGCCGATGCGGCTGTTGGTAGATGGAGGCGGTAATCGTGCCTTTTTGAAAATAGGGTGACATTTCCGGGAAGAGATCCGTGGTGATGAGCTTTACCTTTCCAGCCATGCCATGCGCTCCCAGTGCCCGGCAGACGGGCAGACAGTTCACGGTATTGACATACAGCCCAGCGAGCGAAGGCACACGGCGAAGCAGATCGAATGTTTTCTGAAAGCTTTCATCCTCATCCTCATGCCCTTCCAGTACCTTGACGATCTTCCCGCCGGCGCAGTGTTGCGGAAACGCCTCCGAGAAACCGTCCGTCTTCCGGAAATGATCTTCGGTATTCAACATGCCGGCCACGACCGCGACTTTAGAGCCTGGCGGAACAAACTTGCCCATTAACTCACCAGCGAGACAGCCGTTCAGTCTGGGCTCGACGTATACAACACTTGAGCGCCGGCTCTCAGGAGCATCGGTGGAGACGCAAACCACGCGAACTCCCTTCTCCTCCGCCTTATCCACCAGCGGTTGAAGCCCCTTTGGATTGCCGGCTGTTAAGACAATCCCTTTTACTCCGCTCTTAATGAGTTCTTGAAACGCCTCAGTATCGTGTTCGCCCAACACTCGTACTGGGCGATTCACAAAGTGGACACCCAGGTGCGAAACCCGCCTGGCTTCGTCCAGGACTCCGCTCCAAAGCTGGTCATAAAAGAAATGGATCTCGCGGGGTATGCAAACTCCGATGGACACATTTTCTCGGGTTCCCGACAGAGCGCGCGCAGCAAGATTCGGCGTATAACCTGTTTGCCGCGCAACCTGCAGAATGCGGTGACGCGTAGCGTCCTTGATTCCGCCGCGCCCGTGCAGTGCCCGATCCACCGTCCCGATAGAGACGCCGGCAAGCTCCGCAATCAAGCGAATTCCACGCCTCTCTTTTTTCATCCGCGGGTCCTCGACGGTAGCAAAGTTGAATCCCGGCGATGTCGGTAGATGCCGGCTCCGAATCAAGCCAACCTCGTCCTGCCAACCTTGTCCTGATCGAGCAGATGGTCCCAGTGGTGTCTTCGATTTTATTTTATATGTCGGGGCCTGACCGTAACCAGAACGCGGCAAATCCCATAAGTGTACGGTAACGTTCCCACCAACGAAAAACGGAGTCGAGCGGCGTCCCACTCGGTTGCTGGGATCGCCCCCTCGATAGTTTGGCTCGATGGTTTGATAGGGCTGACTGGCCTCCCGGCCGCGCCCCAGTGGCTTCGGTGGCCCAGTGGCTCGGTCGTTAGATCAGCTCGTAGCCGGCGAAGAAGTAGCCGATTTCGAATGCCGCGGTGTCTTCAGCGTCGGAACCATGGATCGCATTCTCTTCGATGGAGCCGGCGAACTGCTTACGGATCGTGCCCTCTTCCGCATTGGCCGGATTGGTGGCGCCCATCAGCTTGCGCAGGTCGGCTATGGCGCTTTCCTTCTCCAGCACCATGGCTATGATCGAGCCCGAGGACATAAAACTGGTGAGCGAATCAAAGAAAGGGCGTTGCGCGTGTACCGCATAGAAGCCCTGGGCCTGCGGCTTGGACAGAAACATTTTCTTGATGGCGATGAGTTTGAAGCCCGCCTTCTCGATTTCTACAAGAATCGCGGCCGCGTAGCCTTTGCGAATCGCGTCGGGCTTGATGATGCTGAACGTGCGTTGCATATGGAATGTTCCTGGCTTCCTATTTCCCGATAACCTTAGCGAGCGTTTCGCCGATCGCGGCAGGGGACTGCACTACGTGGATTCCGGCCGCAGTCAGCGCCTTCATCTTGTCGGCTGCAGTGCCCTGGCCGCCAGAGATGATTGCCCCTGCGTGGCCCATCCGTCGCCCCGGGGGCGCGGTCTGGCCAGCGATGAATCCAACCACCGGTTTCTTCACATGAGCCTTGACATACGCAGCAGCAGCCTCTTCCGCCGTGCCTCCGATTTCGCCGATCAGGATGATCGATTCTGTCTCCGGATCCTCATTGAGCAGTTTCAGCGCGTCGACGTGGGTGGTGCCGATAATGGGGTCTCCGCCGATGCCGATTGCCGTAGACTGGCCGATCCCCCGCTGTGTGAGCTGATAGACAGCTTCATAGGTGAGGGTGCCGGAGCGGGAAACGATGCCCACGCTGCCTTGTTTGTGGATACGGCCAGGCATGATGCCGATCTTGGCTTTGCCAGGGGAGATGACACCCGGGCAGTTGGGTCCGATGAGCCTCGATTTGGACTTGCTCACTACGCTCCACACCTTGACCATGTCGTTGGTGGGGATGCCCTCGGTGATGCAGATGATGAGCGGCAGTCCGGCATCTTCGGCTTCCAGGATGGCATCTGCGGCAAACGGCGGGGGCACAAAGATGACAGTGGCATTAGCCCCTGTCTCCTCCACTGCCTGGGCCACCGTGTCGAAAACCGGCCAGCCCTCATGAACCGTGCCGCCCTTGCCCGGCGTCACTCCGCCCACCACTTTGGTCCCATACTCGGCGCAGCCCTTGGCATGGAAAGTCCCTTCCCTGCCCGTAATCCCCTGCACGATGAGCCGCGTTTTTTCGTCCACTAACACCGACATAGATTGCTCCAGCTCACTTGGTTGAGGCTTTTTGCCTGGCTGCCTTGACTGCCTTGTCTGCTGCGTCCTGCATCGTCTCTCCGATGATGAAGTTGAGACCCGAGTTCTTCAGGATCTCTCGTCCCTGTTCCACGTTGGTGCCTTCCAGGCGAAGGATGACGGGAACCTGCACATTGGTCTTCTTAGCCGCTTCCACCACCCCCTGCGCCAGGGTATCGACGCGCAGAATGCCGCCGAAGATGTTGATGAACACGCCCTGCACGTTTCGGTCCGACAGCAGTATTTCGAAGGCGTGCTCAATCTGCTGCTGGTTGGCGCCACCGCCCACGTCCAGAAAGTTTGCCGGCGAGCCCCCGGCGTACTGAATGATGTCCATGGTCGCCATCGCCAGGCCCGCGCCGTTGACCATGCAGGCGATATTGCCGTCCAGCTTGATGTAATTCAGCGCATACTTGGACGCTTCCACTTCCAACGGATCTTCTTCCGCCGTGTCGCGAAGTTCCTTGAGTTCCTTGTGGCGGAAGATAGCGTTGTCGTCAAAATTGATTTTGCAATCGAGCGCCAACAGGCGGTCGTCGGTGGTGGTGATGAAGGGATTGATTTCCAGCAGCGAAGCGTCCGTCTCCAGAAATACTTTGTACAGGCCGGTCATGAACTTGACCGCTTCGTTGATCTGGTTCGGTTTCAGGCCCAGCGCGAAGGCCAGTTGACGGGCCTGGTAGGGCTGGAAGCCCACTGCCGGGTCAATATAGGCTTTGAAAATCGCGTCGGGATCTTTGGCCGCGACTTCTTCGATTTCCATGCCGCCCGCTTGCGAGGCCATGAAGACCAGCTTGGCGGCGGCTCGGTCGAGCACGATGCCCAGGTACAACTCGCGCGCGATCGGCGACATTTCTTCAATCAGGACCCGTTGCACCTTCTGGCCCTGGGGGCCAGTCTGGTGAGTCACCAGCTGCATGCCGAGAATTTTCTTCGTATGTTCCTCGGCTTCCGCGAGGGTTTTGGCCAGCTTGACGCCGCCGCCTTTTCCTCGGCCGCCGGCGTGGATTTGCGCTTTGACCACCACGCCTTTGGCGCCCGCACTAAAGAGCCGCTTGGCCACGTCCAGCGCTTCTTCCAGCGTATTGGCCACTTCGCCCTTGGGAACCGCAACGCCGTACCGCTCCAGGATGTCTTTTGCCTGATATTCGTGAATTTTCATTCGTTTTGGTCTTTAGACAGAACTTCCATACTAAAGGGGATTGTCCCTGAGGGCAAAAAGGGACTGGCCCTGAAGGCAAAGCACCCGGCCTCATTCCTCGCCACAAAGCACCCGGCCTTCATTCGTCGCCATCAGTCCCGCAGGGACGCTACATCCTGTAGCCCGGTACGGGAGTGCCGGGTAGACTGAAGTTAACGAACAACGAGTCCCGCAGGGACGGCACAGCCTATAGAGTCTGCGTGAGAACCCACTTTTTGAAGGGTACGGCCTTTAGGCCGTACGTTTAGCAGTCAAGATGAATCGGCTTCAGCCGCTGAGGGCTGCTAAGCGAGCACAAGAGATGCCCTCAGGTGCTAAACAGGCTGCGGAAAAAGGTCGAACAGGGAGCGAAACCCGTCCACTCAGCGGCTAAAGCCGAACAGATTTTCAATCACTTACGGACGGCCTGAAGGCCGTCCCCCTTCAAAGAATTCGGTTTTTCCGCAGCCTGTTAAAGCCCAAATGTTGGGTAGTTAACGTAAGGGCTGAAGCCCGTACCCTTCAAAAAGCGAGTTCTCACACACCCTCGATAGCTCACCCTCAGAAAACGACGTCCCTCCCGGCAATGCTCTACGATGGAAATACCCATGTCCCAACTGTCAGAGCTGCTCAAACATGTGGTCGAAGATCACGGCACCCTGACGCAACCACAGGCAGGCTCGGCCCTCCGGGAAATGCTCGAAGGCGATGCAACTGATATACAAATCGCCTCCTTGCTGACCGCGATTGCGACCCGCGGACCAACGGTCGAAGAGCTGTCCGGTTTTGTCCAGACCATGCGGGCTATGAGCCGTCCGATCCCATTGAGCGAGCCGGAACGGGATCAGCTGGTCGACACCTGCGGAACCGGCAGCGATGGCCGGGGTACCTTCAATATCTCGACCGCTGCCGCCCTGGTGGCGGCCGCTGCGGGAGTCAAGGTAGCCAAGCACGGTAACCGGGGCCTCACCTCCAAATGCGGTTCAGCCGATGTGTTGGAGGCCCTTGGCATCCCGGTGGAGTTGCCGCCGGAGCGTGCTGTCGAGTGTCTCCGCCAGACCGGTTTCATGTTTCTCTACGCTCCTGCCCTGCATCCGGCGATGAAGCGGGTGCAACCTGTACGCCGGGCGCTGGGTTTCCGCACCATCTTCAACCTTGCCGGTCCGCTTGCCAATCCTGCTGGAGCGAAGGCCCAGGTAGTAGGCGTTTTCGCCGGCCTGGATCTGGTGGCTGAGAGCCTGGCTCGGCTGGGTGTGCGCCACGCATTCGTGGTTCACGGACGAGATGGCCTGGACGAACTCACCCTGAACGGCATAAGCGAGGTGGCCGAGGTGCGGGAGCACACCGTCCGCAACTTCACCCTGGAAGCGGACGATGCCGGTTTGCAGCAGGCACGGCTCAGCGCTCTGGCAGGCTGTGACGCCAGCGGCAACGCATCGTTGATAGAAAAAATTCTGCAAGGCGAACCTGGCCCCAGGCGGGATGTGGTCTTGCTGAACGCCGCTGCAGCCCTGGTCATCGCCGGCCGCGCGGTCGATTTTGCCGGTGGTGCTCGCTGCGCTGCCGACGCGATAGACTCAGGTGCTGGTCTGCGGCTGCTGGCGCAGTTGCGCAAATTTGCCTGACTGGCCGTAAGGGAGTTTGCACCATGTCCATTCAATTGAAATCGGTTGCCGCCCTTTTCCTGGCGGCAGTAGCAATCACTAGCCACGCACAGCAAATCGTGGTCAGCAAAGACAATCGGACCATCGCCGTCACCACCAGCGCAGACGCCAATGCCGCTGCGGATATCGCGACCGTCCAGATCGGCTTCGTAGCCTACGGCGCAGACCAGGATTCGGCCTATGCTCTGGGCTCCAAGACCTCGAATGCGATTGCCGCAGCGCTGAAAGCCGCCGAAATTACCCAGGATGCCATTCAGAGTGAGTCGCAGAGCATCACCCCGGTCCAGCAGTACACCAATCAGGACTGGACCCCCGCCGAGAAAGCTGAGCGCAAATTCCAGGTGCAGCAGAGCTGGAGTGTTAAGACCGCCGCCTCCAATGCCGCCCGGGTTCTGGATATCGCCGTCAAGGCGGGCGCCAACCAGAGCGGGCAAATGTCCTGGAGCGTGACCGACCAGGACGGCCTTCAGGCCAAGGCCGCGAAGCTGGCCCTTGACCGCGCCAGGCAGATCGCTCAGCAAATGGCCGCGGGCTTGAACGCCACGCTGGGCCCATTGGTGTACGCCAGCAACGAAGCTCCCCAGCGGGGACCCCAGCCGCTTTTTGAGTCCGCCAGAGCCGTGGCTGCTGCACCCATGGCCAAAGAAGTCGCACCGCTGAGCGTAAGCGCGCCCAAGGTTACTGCTTCGGCTACGGTCTATGCAGTGTTCAGCATTCAATAGGATGGCATCGTATGCTGAACGGAAGGGACGCATGACCTATGGCGAAATACCAGTATCGTGATTTAAAACCGACCGCTGAAGCCGAAGAACTCTATCGGCGCTGGCTGTGCCATCTGGATGAAGAATTCACCCGCCATAAAGAATCCCGGCTGCGGGGAGAAATCGTCCGCGATGCGTTGCACCAGATTTATCTCGGCCGCCCCCACGGCGGCAAGCTCAACACATCGCTCATTTCAGAATTGCCCGGCAACGTCTTGCAAATGAATTTAGACCCGGCAAACGTCACCCTGGAACCGGAGTATTATGGCGATGTCGACATCGAGAAATACTGCGAGCGGAAGCCCTTGATCTGGTTCTGGCAAATGTTCGACCGGTCGGCATTGGGACTGAATCACTGGCTGGGCTTTCGCTTCCGCAAGATGCTGGCAAAACACATCTTCAAACACGTGGGCAAGAACGTGAAGATCTTTCACGGGGTCGAGTTCAGTTTCGGTTACAACCTGACTGTCGAAGACGACTGCACCATTCATAAATACGTGATGCTGGATGACCGCGGCGAGCTCATCATCCGCAAAGGAACGTCTATTTCCGACTACGCCGCCTTGTACTCCCACTGGCATGACTCTACGGATGCTCACGATATCGATAACCGCACCACCGAGGTCGGCCCTGCCGCACGCCTCACCTATCACTCTTCAGTGATGGCCGGCATCAAGGTGGGCGAAGATGCCATGCTGGGCGCGATGAGCATCGCTACCCATGACGTGCCGCCGCATGCCATCTGGGGGGGTATTCCAGCCCGCCAGATCAGGGTAAAGAAGTGAGTCACCGCGAAGATTGTAAACGTACTTAGGCCCCGGCTGGCATGCTACCATCAGGCTTCCGATGGGAACTCCTGAAATCGCTCTGAACGTATGTGAATTTGTGGTCTTGCTGTTCGCGCTCAGCCTTCACGAATCGGCACATGGATGGATGGCTTCGCGTCTGGGTGACCAGACGGCGCGTATGCTGGGTCGGATTACACTCAACCCCATCAAGCATATCGATCCGGTGGGCACCATCATGTTGCCCCTGGTGGCGTTGGTCACCCACATCCCTCTGATTGGCTGGGCCAAGCCGACCCCCGTGAACACCCGCAACTTCAAGAATTTC
This sequence comes from Acidobacteriaceae bacterium, assembly GCA_035695685.1. Classification (GTDB taxonomy): domain Bacteria; phylum Acidobacteriota; class Terriglobia; order Terriglobales; family Acidobacteriaceae; genus PALSA-350. The sequence goes on from DASRRN010000060.1 coordinate 13,157, forward strand.
GTGCGCGACGACATCCTCACCACCCTGGCTGGTCCGGTCAGCAATGTAATTGGATCTGTGGTCTCCTTAATCGTTCTGATCATCATCGCCAAGACGTCTGCTGTCGGCTTGGTTTCGGTGCGGTCGGTCGCCATGCGTGGCATAAGCGGGCTCGATCCGCAACTCCTGGCTGTCAGCACGATGGCCTACCCGCTGTCGTTGATTTTCTATATCAGCATGCTACTGAATCTGTTCCTGGCCGGTTTCAATCTGCTTCCTCTGCCGCCGCTGGACGGAAGCCACATCTTCCGCCACATGCTGCCTTATCGTTGGCTGCCGATTTATGACCGGTTGGGAATCCTGAGCCTCTTCCTCATGCTGTTCTTTGGCGGTGGAGTGACCATGGCAATGGTGAATCCCGTGCTCGGCTTCTTCCGCGTTTTGCTGCTCTCGATTTGAAGGTTTTCCGTACAATCGAGGCAGTGAATCAAGACCCGAATCGTTCCCAGCTCAAGCGCGTGCTGAGCGGCATGCGGCCTACCGGCAAATTACATCTCGGCAATTACATGGGCGCCCTTTACAACTGGGTTCGCCTGCAGCACGACTACAACTGCTACTTTTTTGTCGCCGACTGGCACGCCCTCACGACCGATTACGCCGACACCTCCAACCTGCGGCAAAATACGGTGGATGTGGCCCTGGATTGGCTGGCAGCAGGATTGGATCCCGAGCGCTGCGTCCTCTTTGTGCAGTCCCTGGTGCCGCAGCACGCAGAGTTGCACCTGCTGCTTTCGATGATCATGCCGCTCGGTTGGCTGGAGCGGGTACCGACTTACAAAGAGCAGCAACTGCAGCTGGGGGATAAGGATCTCGCTACCTACGGCTTTCTCGGATATCCATTGCTGATGGCAACAGATATTCTGATCTATCAAGCGGACTTTGTCCCCGTGGGGCAAGACCAGGTGGCGCACGTGGAAGTTACGCGGGAAGTGGCCAGGCGATTCAACCATTTTTATCCCGGAGTTTATCCCGGCCCGGCAGAGATTTTGCCCGAACCGCAGGTCTTGCTGACTCCCTCTCCAAAGCTGCCCGGCACCGATGGCCGAAAGATGTCAAAAAGCTACGGCAACACCATCCTGCTTACTGACCCGGAGCCGGTGATACGGCAGAAATTGAAGACCATGGTGACCGATCCGGCGCGGGTAAGGCGCAGCGATCCTGGCAACCCCGACGTATGCCCGGTGGGCGATCTGCACAAAGTCTTTTCGACCCCGGACACACTGCAGAAGGTCTATGCAGGTTGCCGTTCGGCCGGCATCGGTTGCATCGAGTGCAAAGGCTGGGCCGCAGACGCGATCGTGGCCGAGCTGGAGCCAATGCAACAGCGGCGAAGGAAATATGAGGACCATCCCCGCTTGGTCCATGACATTCTGCATAGTGGCTCAGAACTGGCCCGGGCCCGCGCCGAAGAAACCATGGAGCAGGTGAGGGAAGCAATGCATCTGGTGCAGCCCGAGTCTGGAGAGCGCGCCCAATGAGCGACGAAACGCGCGACAAGAAGAGGGAAGCAGCCGAAAGCGCATCGCCCTATAGCGTTAGCGTTGGGGCGGTGTATGAAGGACCCCTCGATCTCCTGCTGGACCTGATCCGCAAGCAGGACATCGATATTTATGACATCCCCATCGCCAAGATCACCGCTCAGTTTCTGGCTTACGTGGAGGGCCTGAAGCAGACCGAGGTCGATGCTGCGGCGGACTTCATTTACGTAGCTTCGCTGCTGATCCACATCAAGAGCCGCATGCTCCTGCCCCGGACCTCGGCGGAAGGAACCGACGGCGAGCAGGAAGATCCGCGGCGTGAACTGGTTGAGCGGCTGCTGGAGCATGAGCGCTTCAAGAATGCAGCCCAGATGCTGCTGCTGAAGCAACAGATCGAAGCCGCCACCTGGACCAATCCGGCGATCCGGCAATTTGGTACCGAAGAGGGGGCCGAGCCTGAGATCGCGGCCGACACGGTTGACCTCGTCCGCGTTTTCCGCGAAATTCTCGATCGGGCACGCCAGAGGCCGGTGCTCGACGTGGATGAGGAAGCCGTAACCGTCTCCCAGATGCTTGACTACGTTCGCCGCCGTCTGATCATGGAGGAGCGGCCGGTGTCATTGAGCAGTCTGCTCCGAAATACCCGCTCGGAGCGGGCGCTTATCTGCATGTTTCTGGCTCTCCTCGAGCTGGTGCGCTTGCAGGCAGTTCTGCTGAGACAGGACAACAACTTCAGCGAGGTTTACATCAAGAAGCACGCGTCATTCGAGTCGGTAATCGATCAAGGTCTACAGGCCAAGGACGACTGGCGCTAATAGGGCCAAAGAGAGACCGCAGATCTGCGGTTTTCTCACTCCGCCCCACCCACCCTGCCCCCAATTCACATAACTTTAATATCCCGGGGTGCCACAATTCATACTCCCGATCGACGCACTTTGGTACCGTTGCCAACACCTATAAGTGTTGGAGTGTGCGCAAGTGAACGACGGATCCTCTGCGGTTTTGACTCCCCCAGGCAAAAGTTCTGTGCACGACAAAATGAACCGAAAACAGGGCAAGATCCCGATGATCATCTTCGGGCTTGTGCTTGTTGGCGGAATCGGATGGGCGGCGTCCCAGCTCCTTGGCGACCTGTTGTCGGTTCCGCATGCCGCCTCGGTGATGGCCTACACCCTGCTTTGTATTGCGTTGTTGATCGCGCTCGGATTTGAGTTCGTCAACGGATTTCACGACACTGCCAACGCAGTGGCTACCGTGATCTATACCCACTCGCTCGAACCTCACATCGCCGTGATGTGGTCGGGCATGTGGAACCTGATCGGGGTGTTGCTGTCCTCCGGAGCGGTCGCCTTCGCCGTGGTCTCGCTGCTTCCGGTCGAGTTGATCCTCAAAGTAGGATCGGGCGCCGGATTCGCCATGGTCTTCGCCCTCTTGGTCTCGGCCATTCTCTGGAACCTAAGTACCTGGTGGTACGGACTGCCGGCCTCCAGTTCGCATACCCTCATTGGTTCGATCATCGGTGTCGGCGTCGCCAATCAGTTGATGCAGGGCTCCACGGGCACCTCGGGCGTGGATTGGTCGCAGGTGGGGAACGTGTTCCGTTCGCTGCTCGTTTCTCCCATCGTCGGGTTCATCCTTTCCGCTGTGTTGTTACTCGTGCTCAAGTTCCTGATCAAGGATCCGCGGCTCTTCGAGGCGCCCAAAGGCGATGCACCGCCGCCATTTTGGATTCGCTGCCTGCTGGTACTGACCTGCACCGGCGTTAGCTTCTTCCACGGCTCGAACGACGGCCAGAAAGGCATGGGACTCATCATGCTGATCCTGATCGGTACGGTGCCCACCGCGTATGCCCTCAATCACGCGGTCGGCTACAACCAGGTACAGGATTTCGTCGCCGTATCCGAACAGGCGGCCAAGGTAATGAGCGCCCACGTTGACTCGAACGCCGTCATCGATGATCCGCGGGCTGATCTGACCGAATACCTCCAGACCAAGAAACAGACACCGGCCACGATTCTGGCGGAACGCCAGATGATTCTTGAGATCGAGCATGAGGTTCATCAATACAAAACGCTGAAAGGTGTGCCCGCCAATCAGCAGTCGAACGTGCGCAACGACATGTATATCTCGAGTGAGACTCTCCGCCTTTTCGCCAAGTCAAAGAAGCCGACATTCACCCCGGACGAAGCGGCGGTGATGGCGAACTATAAGAAGAAACTTGATCTTTCCACCAAATTCATCCCCCCGTGGGTCAAGGTAGCGGTGGCGATCGCTCTGGGCCTTGGCACCATGATTGGCTGGAAGCGCATTGTCGTCACGGTAGGCGAGAAGATTGGGAAAACACACCTCACTTACGGACAGGGTGCGTCGGCTGAAATTGTGGCCATGTTTACCATTTGGGCGGCCGATAATTACGGCCTGCCCGTCAGTACCACTCACGTGCTCTCCTCTGGCGTCGCTGGAACGATGATGGCCAACAAAAGCGGACTGCAGTGGTCCACCATCCGCAACATCGCAGCGGCGTGGGTCTTCACCTTGCCGGTGGCGGCCCTCATGGCTGCCGGCCTCTTCTGGATCTTCGTGCAATTTGCCCCCAAGGGGTAGCAGGGCCTCAACCGCTACGACAAACGAAAGGCGCCTCGATTTTTCATCGAGGCGCCCTTTGCTTATCCGGCCGTTCCTCCCCTGCGCTGGTCACGAATGTGCCTGTAACGGCGACAAATGACACGACTGCTGTTTCTCTCCCGGTTCTCACACACCCTCTTTATTGATGACTGCAAAACTAATGTCCGGGTCAGTCTGTTTCGAGCAAATTTCGAAAAGTGCTTTGTATCAGGGCACGACTTCAGTCGTGCCGAAAAGGGCTAGTTAGACGAGGGCTTTAGCCCCTGCGGCGCTATTTCCCTCTCAGTTCGGCTTCGGGCAGCGTTCGGCAGCTCAACCTGCGAGGAGGACATTACCTTTGCAGCATTCAATAGCCCACGATGATTACATTGCGTTCGCGCCGGGGATAAATCCTCGGCCTGTTCCGCTGTGCCGCATTTGCGCTCGGGCTGTTGAGGGCTTTTAGCCCCTGAGGTGTTCCGACAGCATAAAGCCACATGAAGCTCTTGATTCCGCCAACCCCCTGCTTTTGCTCTTCGCAAGCGAAAATATGAGTGCTTCGATACTATGAAATAAGGCGTCTTTGCATTTATACGGCGCGTTTGTTCTCCATGAGTCTAAAAGCCAAGCTAGAAGCGGTTATCTATGCAGCAGAGGAGCCAGTGACCCTGGCCCAGCTCGCTGCCATATTTGGGGATGAAATCTCGCCTGTCGAAGAGGCGGCCGAACCGGCGGCGGAGCAGATTGCTTTGATCGAATCCGACGCTCCCGCCACTAACCCCACACCCGGGGAAGCACCGGTTGTAGAAGATACGTCCATCCCAGCGGAACCCAGCGAGAGCGATGAAAAGAAAGCGGCACGCCATCGCGACCGCCGCGTCCGCCAACTATTGCAACCCGTGCTCGATGAACTGATCGCGGACTACGCCAACGGCGAGCGAGGCATGGAGATCCGGGAGATCGCCGGTGGCTACCGCATGGCGACCAAACCGGAATATCACGATGCGGTGCGTGGGTTCGTAAAGAGTCTGAAACCGCCCATGAAACTCTCTCTGCAAGCCCTGGAAACACTGGCGGTGATTGCCTACAAGCAGCCGGTAACCGCTCCCGAAGTGAGTGAGATCCGGGGAGTCGACTCGGGCGGCGTACTCGGCGGCCTGGTAAGCCGCAAGCTCATCACCACGGCGGGAAGAAAGCCGGTGATTGGGCGGCCCATCCTTTACAAGACCACCAAGGAGTTTCTCCTCCGCTTTGGGCTGAAAGACGTGAATGATCTGCCCAGCATGGAAGAATTTGAAAAGATGGCCGGAGAGCTGGCCGAATCTGAAGCCGAGGGCGAGGCCCTGGACGCGGCCAATGACGCGATCAATCTTGGCTCTGATCCGCTGCCCCAACCCGAAGCGCCAGAATCGGTGCCGGAATCCCCTGCCCAAGCCACCGCAGAGCATGACGCAGAGCCGCAGGCCGAGCCGGAAGCCGAGCCGCATGCCGAGCACCAGGTATGACCCTCACCCCGGAGAGCGGTGGCGAGCGTAACCAACAGCGTTTGCAAAAAATCGTTGCCGCAGCCGGGATCGCATCACGGCGTAAGGCGGAGGAGTTGATTACCTCTGGCCGGGTGCAGGTCAATGGCCAGAAGGTGACCGAGCTGGGCTCGAAGGCCGATCCGGAGCGAGACCATATCCGCGTCGACGGCAAGCTGCTCAAGAAACCGCAACAATTTCGCTACTTCATGCTCAACAAGCCCAAGGGCGTGGTCACCACTGTCTACGATCCCGAGGGGCGTCCAACGGTGATGAAGTTTTTCGCCCGCGCCGGCGCTCGCGTCTTTCCTGTTGGCCGGTTGGATTATCAAAGCGAAGGCCTGCTGTTGATGACCAACGATGGTGAGCTGGCCAATATCCTGACCAGTGCGGCCTCCCAGGTGGAAAAAACCTACCTGGTAAAAGTCAGCGGCAAACCCACGGAGCAAGAGCTGGAGCAACTGCGCCGGGGCGTGATGATTGAACGTGGCCGGCGAGGGGAGCGGGAAGGCCGCGTAATGACCCAACCAGCCAGGATCAATCTGGTCCGCGACACCGACAATCCCTGGTACGAGGTGGTCTTGACCGAAGGCAAGAACCGCGAGATTCGCAAAATGTTTGAGGAAGTAGGCCATTTTGTCGAGAAGGTCCGGCGGGTGGGTTTTGGGCCCCTGGTTCTCGATGTGGAACCGGGTGAAGTGCGCGAGCTCAATGAGGAGGAAGTGACCAAACTGAAGCGGGCCTCGCGCAGAAAGGCAACCTTGCCGCAGCAGCCTCGGAAACCGGCCCGCCGCCCAAGGTCGGGACCGGCCACGCTACCCCGCCCGGTTCGCAAGCGTGGCGCGGCACGGCGACCCTAGGCGGCGGATGGCAATCGCTTTTCCCGTCCCGCATTTCCCATCCCCATTTCTTATCCAATGACTGGCGGAGTGTTTATGGAGACAGCAACATCTGGCGCCGGACGCTTTTGGGGAGTCGAGGCTAGCGGCGCGCTCTCCTGCCATATCTAACCATCACGCCGGCTCCCACTATGACATTCTCATTGTGGGGGCCGGCGCTGCTGGTCTGTTCTGCGCCATGCATGCCGGCCGCGGCGGCCGTCGCGTTCTTCTGCTCGAGCATGCCCCTCGCATTGGCAAGAAGATCCTGATATCGGGTGGAGGCCGCTGTAACTTCACCAATCTCCAGACCACAGCCGAGAACTTCCTCTCAGCGAATCCTCACTTTGCCAAGTCCGCGCTGGCTCGCTACACCCCGACGGACTTCCTGGAGTTGGTAGAGAAGCACCAGATCCCTTGGCACGAGAAGAAGCTTGGGCAGCTCTTTTGCGACCGCGCTGCCACCGACATTGTTTCCATGCTGGAGCAGGAGTGCGCCGCGGCCGGTGTAACCATTCACGTGGCGACGTCTGTTCGAGAAGTTACCCATAACGACGGTTTCCATTTAAGTACTGACCGCGGTGTCTTTTCGGGACGATCTCTGGTCATCGCTACCGGAGGTCTATCCATTCCGAAAATGGGGGCCACCCCGTTTGGCTACCAGGTCGCGCAGCAATTTGGTTTGACGTTGCAACCATGCCGGCCGGCGCTGGTGCCTCTCACCTTCGCAACCGAGGATCTCAATCGCTATGCAGACCTGGCCGGGGTCTCGACCGAGGTGGTGGTGTCTGCCGGGGCCGGGCGCTTTCGGGAAAAGCTGCTCATTACCCACCGTGGCCTAAGCGGGCCGGCCGTACTCCAGGTCTCTTCCTACTGGCAGCCCGGTCAACCCTTAGTGGTCGATCTTGCGCCAGACCAGCTCTGGACCGCAGGCTTTCTCGCGCAGCGCACGCCAGTGGGCGCCCGAACCGCACTCCGCGACCTTCTTCCGCACCGCCTTGCCGACCGCTGGCTGGAGTTGCAGCCGCTCTCCGCTTGGACCAACCGAGGTATCGAAGCAGCGGAGAGGGCGCTCCACTCCTGGACCCTCAACCCTGCCGGAACCGAAGGCTACGAGAAGGCGGAAGTCACAGCAGGTGGTGTGGACACGGCGGAGCTGAGCGCGCGGACGATGGAAAGCCGCAGGCTTCCAGGGCTCTACTTTATTGGCGAAGTGGTCGATGTGACCGGGCATCTCGGCGGCTTCAATTTCCAGTGGGCCTGGGCTTCCGGTGCCGCCGCGGGCCGCGCCCTGGCAGGTCTCTGAGTCAGCGCGTCATCTGCGCGACGGGGCGATAACATGCTGCGGAAAAACTCAATGCTGTAGGTACGGGCTAAAGAGTCTGCGTGAGAACCCAAAAGGAGCCCTGAGTTTGGTGGGAGCCCCCTGCTTTAGCAGGGGGGAGCAACGCTTTCAGCGTTGCGCAAAGAAGTTCGACTTTGATCATGCGCTTTAGCGCTGGCCTTGAA
>DASRRN010000061.1:0-5099 GCA_035695685.1 Acidobacteriaceae bacterium
CTGCAGGCGGCCATGGCCGATGAGGTCCTTTCCCTGCTCGACCTCAAGGGCACCGAACAGGTTCTTGATGTCGGCTGCGGGAATGGAAAGACCACCGCTGAAATCGCCGCCCGTGTTCCTCAAGGTGCGGTAGTCGGCGTAGATGCTTCCGCTGACATGATTGCTTTTGCGGCGGCACACGGCGCTCTTCATCCAAATCTCCAATTTGCGGTGGCCGATGCCCGGCATTTGCCGTATCGGCACCAGTTCGATCTCGTAGTCTCGTTCAACGCGCTGCACTGGATTCCGGAGCAGGAGCAGGCGCTTAAATCCATTCATTCCGCAGTAAAACAGGGCGGCCATGCCCAGTTGCGCCTGGTGCCAAAGGGGCAGCGGAAGAGCCTGGAAGACGTGATCGAAGAAACCCGTCTCTCCTCAAGCTGGCATGGCTACTTTCAGGGGTTCCGCGATCCGTATCTCCACCTTACGCCGGAGCAATACGGAGATTTAGCCGACCGAAACGGGTTTGAGGTCCGCCGCATCCAGGTCGAAGCCAAGGCGTGGGACTTTCAATCGCGGTCCGCATTTCTCACCTTTGGAGACGTCACTTTCGTCGAGTGGACCCAGCATCTGCCGGAATCGGAGCGTCTCGCCTTCGCCACCGATGTGCTTGACCGTTACCAGAAGATAGCCGCTGATGCGCCCGGGGAGGAGAATTTCTTCCGCTTTTATCAGATGGACATCACGCTTTCACCCGCTAGCCAAGATGGGAAGCGCAGTTTTGTAAGGTGAACAAGATCCTCGCATTCCTCTATGTAAAGGTGCTACCATCCGTTCCGTTACCCCGGTGCGCAGGAAGCCGGGCGGGAAGGTTCCCCCCTTTTCCGAAATCATCTAGACGCAAGAAAAGTCCCCTGCCGGCATTGAAAAGGAGGCGGACATGAAAACCACTTCGGCAATCAGCACAGCGGCTCTCTCGGCACTGATGCTTGTTGGATTATCGTCCAGGGCGCAAGAGGCCAACACTTCGCAAGAGGCCGCAACTCAGCAGCAGGCCGTGACTTCGCAAGAGGCTTCGACTCCGCAAGAGGCCACAAGTCCCGCCGCTGCGCCGGCCAGCGACAACGCCGCTGCCAGTCCACAACCCTCCGCTGCAGCCTCCCATAACTCCAAGGTCCGCATTGTCCGCCTAAGCGAGGTTAAGGGCGAGGTACAGGTGGACCGTCAAACTGGCAAGGGGTATGAAAGCGCAATGCCCAACCTGCCCGTCGTCGAGGGAAGCAAGCTGAAAACGGGCAATGGTGTGGCTGAGGTCGAATTCGAAGACAACAGCACAGTCCGTCTGGCACAGAACTCCGAAGTCGAATTTCCCCGGCTCGAGTTGCTCCCATCCGGCGCCAAGGCATCTTCTGTCAATGTGCTGCAGGGCACGGTCTATGTGAGCCTGATCAACACGAAAGGCAACGAATTCATCGTCAAATTTGGGCAGCAAACCATCAACCTGCCTCCCGATAGCCACGTCCGCCTGCAGCTGGCTCCGAGTGAAGCGAACCTCGCGGTGATGCATGGCGATGCCATTGTCGAGCAAGCCTCAGGCAATACAACGGTCGGCAAGAACAAAACCATGACGTTCAATCTGGCCGGGCAAAACCCGCCCGTCATTGCCAAAAGCGTCGTGGAGCAACCACTCGACAAATGGGACAGCGATGCGGTTCAGTACCACAAGAGCTATGCCAACGCGAGCTCGTTTGGTAACTCGCCCTATTCCTATGGCATCAACGATATGAATTACTACGGAAGCTTCGTGAATGGGTGCGGCGGTTCGATGTGGCGGCCGTATTTTACCAGCGCTAGCTGGGATCCATTCGGGAGCGGAGCGTGGGCATATTATCCCAGCGCAGGCTATTCCTGGGTATCTCCTTATCCCTGGGGTTGGACGCCTTACCACTACGGAAGCTGGTCCTTCTGTCAGGGCACCGGCTGGGGTTGGCGGCCAGGCGGGGCCTGGATGGGACTGGCAAATAATTCGTTCGTTTCCCCGTCTGCCGGCTCAAACACCTTTGCCACCAATCGTCCTCGCCCCCCGGCCCACCCTCCGGCAGCCGCTCAATCGACGCTGGTTCCTGTGAACATGAAGGCCGTCCCCGCTTCGGGTCTGGGCCCGAAAGACACCTTTGTGTTTCGCAATAATTCAGCCGGAATGGGAGTTCCGCGCGGCAGTCTGGGCAAGCTCAACAGCTTCTCCGGTCAGACTGCTCACCATGGCATGGCCACAACGAACGTCTACTACGCTGGCGCCCAACGGGGCGGAGCCGAAGGGAGCGCAAGATCTGGCAACGTCGGGCCAGCTATGTCCCGCGAACCGGCGCGATCCGCCGGTAGCCAATCGAACCGAGGGTACTCCGGCGGCAGCATGCAAAGTGCTTCGCCCGGGGCAGGCGCATCGCACTCTTCCATGCAGTCAGGTGTTGGCGGCGGTGGGGCAGGCGGCGGAGGAGGAAGACGCTAGTATTGGTCGCTCTTTAACTGTCGGTTGCGCTTGAATTGTTCGGTTTTGCTGCAGCGGTATTCCGTACTTCGCGAGCTATAAGCGAGATACGGAGTACCGCTGCGCTGTTTATGTGGGGATATCAAGGAACCTGCGCAACAAACGTGGATGCCGGCAGTGGGACATCATTGTAGAGATTGGCGTCGGTAAAGCTCTGCCACGCGTAACGGACCTGAACTGGCTCTGTAACCTCAGGCGACGAGACGACCACGGAGCTTCCCTGCACCTTGGCGGTAGCAGCGACAAAGTGGCCATCCGCGCCCGCCACCTCAAAGCCTTTCACCTCGTTCCCACTGCTGTGCAGACCTTCCGCGTGGTCGAACCAGATTTCCACGGCTCCCCCTTCCCGCGTCGTCTGGCGGTAAACCGGCCCACTGAATTCGAGGCCCGCCTCTCCGTATGCGAGAGCCCGGCCGGCCAGAGCAAGGCGTGCGCCCACCGTTTGCTTGTCTGGTGGGTGCACGTTGTCGCGCTGCCCAATGTCGAGGGTGACCGCCATCCCCGTATTGGCCACATGGAGGGTCCGGCGCTGGCTATCGCGAATGAGGCCCCAATTTTCTGCCGGCGAGTCGAAGCTCGAGATCTGGACAAAGAGGAAAGGGAGGTTACCCTGACCCCATTGCCGTCGCCAATCGGCGATGAGCGTCGGCAGGAGCTTTGCATAGAGACCGGCCCGGTCAGATGCGCTGTCGGTCTCCCCCTGATACCAGAGAAAACCCTTAATGGCGTACGGTGTGAAAGGCGCGACCATACCGTTGTATAGGCCGGCGGGGATCCACGAGGTAGGGTCTGGGTGCCAGGGGTGTTGCGGCGGGGGAAGATGCTGGGCGGCAGCCTCGGCAACGGCATTCTTTTCAGCGGCTTCCACTAGGCCAAGGTGCGTCTGCTGGTCGGCAAAGTGGGCGCGCGCGGCGAAGGCGGGCATCAGGGAGGCGTCGGCGGAGAGTGCATCCAGGCTGATCCAGGAATCGATCGGTGTGCCTCCCCATGAAGAATCGATCACCCCGACGGGGATGTGTTCGCGCCGGTTGATCTCGCGAGCAAAAAAGTAGGCGACGGCGGAGAAATCCTTGGCGGTGGCCGGAGTGCACGGTTGCCAGACGCCAGAGACCCCGGCCAACGGTGAATCAGAGGATTGGTGTTCCACCCGCAGGAGCCGGACCTGGGCCAGGTCGGCTTGGGCGATCTCCTGGTCCGCGTTGGTTACGTGGGCCGACGGAGGAAACCCGGAAAGTGGCATTTCCATGTTCGATTGCCCGGAAGCAAACCACACGTCGCCCACTAGCAAATCAGAACGAGTGAGCTCGGTGCTGCCGTGGACGGTCAGTGTGTAGGGACCGCCGGCCGGCTCCGGCTTGAGCCACACCTCCCAAAGACCCAGACTGTTTGCCGTGGTGGCGGTGGACTGGCCGTGGAAACTAACGGCGATCTTCTCCGCGGGCGAAGCCTCGCCCCACAGGTGGATGGGCGCGTCGCGCTGCAGGACGGCGTGGTCGGTGAGGACGCTGGCCAGCCGTAACTCAGCGTGTAAAGGTGTACTTACCAAACAGATCACAAGTGTGAAGAACCCAAGCTTCATAGCTATAGCTCCTGAGAGAAAAGCGGGATCGAGAAATAAGTCCTAAGGACAACTAAGACTGTGCAGAGTGCCTCTCATAGGTCTAGGATGGGCACTGGTTTGTGCGGCCTTGCTCCTACCCCGGGGAAAAACATTCCAGTAGCAGGATAAAGGAAGGAAACTATGTTCGGTTTGATTTGGTGGGTTATCGTCGGTCTCATTGCAGGTTGGCTCACAGGCAAGATCATGAGCGGCGGAGGCTATGGGCCCCTCATGGACATCATTATCGGCATCCTGGGGGCGTTGGCGGGTGGTTTCATCATGTCACACCTTGGTTTTGCAGGGTCTGGCGGCCTGATTTATACCATCATCGTCGCTGTCATCGGAGCGGTGGTTCTCACGTTGCTGCTCCGTCTCGTCACGCGCGGCCGGGTTCGACAAGTGTAATTTCGATCATCAATTTACCAACAACAAGCCTGCTCCATTTGGAGCAGGCTTGTTTCGTTTATGTGATGCCGAAGCGAGAATGCGCTCTATGGTTGAGCGACAGCGGTTGCACGAGCAGCCAGGCTGACCCTGCTGCGAACGAGCGACGGAGAACGGATTCTGCCCGCGTACTTCCCCGGCAATTTATCGCTGTGGCGGGAGCGAGCGAATGGAAGCCATCTATTCTGCTATCCCGGCAAACGCACCTGTGACTGTTGCCATTCGCGGGTGGAATGTGGCGCCAGAAACCAGTCCCGCCAGGGACGGCCGAGTATAGCCCAGCACGCAGTGCTGGGTAGGCTTTGCAAAGCGATCCAGTCCCGATAGGGACGGTAGAGAATGACCCAGGATGAAATCCTGGGTGCCGGGGATAAATCCCCGGCCTGGAGTTTCTACATTTCGGAGAGGGTGGATACATCCAAATCTACGGAAATGCGCGAGTTTTCTGGAGTCACCGGTCTGATGCTTTGTATCAGGGCACGACTTCAGTCGTGCCGCTCAAGATCAACAAAGACATGGGCTTTACAG
>DASRRN010000062.1:0-6450 GCA_035695685.1 Acidobacteriaceae bacterium
TCGAGGGACTGTTCCGGGATGTCCCAGTCCTCCTTCAGATCTGTCTTGTTGAAAAGGAACAGAAAAGGGACCGAACCTATTTCCGAAGTCACCCGGGCCTGTATCGACTTGGCAACTTCGAGGGTTTCACCCCGCGTGACATCGACGACCAGGAAATATCCCGCAGAACCGCGAAGATAACTAGTGCGTATTCCGGTAACGTCGTCCTCGCCCGCAATATCCCAGAGGATAAGAGCGACCTCCGCGGCGCCAACGCTCACCATCCTCTTCTCGATCTTGACGCCAACGGTGGTCAAGTATGCGTCCGAAAAGATACTTTGAACATAGCGCCGAACCAGGCTGGTCTTACCGACTCCGAATCCCCCCAACAAACAAACTTTCTTCTGCAGCATAAAGAGCTCTACTCGCTGGCAATCACGGTGAATGTCACTCTCCGATTCATCGCGGCGGTTGCTTTGCCGTTGGGAGCCAACAAGGGTTCGAGTGGGCCGGCGCTGCGCACGGTCAGCAGTTCCGGAGCGATGCCCCGCGCCTTAAGCATCGAGCGGACAACCTCGGCTCGAGCCGCGCTGAGCGATAGGTTCGCCGTTTCGTTGCCGACGGCATCCGCGTGGCCGGAAATCATCATGCGGGCAGAGAAACCAAGACGCCTCGTCACGCGCATCAGTTGGCGGAACTCGTCGGCAACAGCATCCAGCGTCGCGTCCTCGCCCCGCGCGGGCCGGTCTGCATTGGAATCGAACGCAATAATATGCCCCTGGATAGCATCGCGCAGGCGAATAAATTCCGGATCCTGAACGTCGCGGAGGGCGCTGAGATCGACCTTAGGAGAACCCGCGGGCAGCGCTGCGACCAGCGTCCTCGCCCGCTCGACCCAGTACTGGGGAACGCTTCCCGTGACTTGTACCGTGTCGCCCTTCAATGACAATGACACTGAGGGCGGAGGATTGAGACTGGCAGCAAGACGCCGCAGAACGATCGCCGGGTTGAGCGCCTGGTACGACTCCCAATGAAAGGCGACACGATTGGGATCCAGACGCGACTGCGACAACAACACGGCGGGATCGGCGGCAAGGGGATCACGCAAACCGGAAATTTGCCATCTTCCGTTGCGCAATTCGGCGTTAGCGACCACGATGCCTGGCTCCTCACGCAGCCGCTGGACATACGTGTCCACCCGAAGCCGGACAATTGTCCGCTGAATCACCCACCCGCCGACCAGAAGAAACAACACCAGGGGCAAGATCCAGAGCCAGGGTGACAACTGCTTTTCGCGCGGCCGTTCCTGTTGCTGCAGCTCCCGTTGCAGTGGCGTGACCAAGTCCCCCAGAGTTGCGGAGTCACCTTGGAATTCTTCCAGCGGACTCCGGAATTGGTCGTGAATGTTGGTCAGTGTTTCGCGCAGTGCCGCATGCAGCGATTCGGGCGGGTTGCCCCGAATGACGGCGGCAAGGAACGCGAATGGTCCCTCTTCGCACCATAACAGCAGGTCGCCAAGCCGCAGGGTATCGATGCCGCTTCCCCCGGTCTTATTGGTTCCCTCGAACGAGTCGCGCACGAAGTCCTGGATGGCCGACAGCATGCCAGACACCAGCTGGGGATCCTGTGCGGTCACCTCCGGCGCCGCTACGTGCTCGATGAGAAGGCCGGTCTTGCGGTGAATTAAGAAGACGTGCTCGACGCGGAAATGCACCGTGTGCTTGAGCACCACGTCGGCGAAGCTGCTTCCGCTGCGCAGCGCCTCTAGGCGCCACTTCAATCCCTGCCATGAGAAGCTGTGCTTGAACGCCTGGTTCATGCGTTGCAGCGTACCGTCAAGAGACTCCGCGATGGATTTACGGACCACCGATCCCATCAGGGGGTAGAGGATGCCAACCAGGGTGCCTGGATTTTTGCGGATCGAGGCCTGGATCGCCCGCTCCAGGATTGGCGCCAGCGCCTTTGCCAGTTGTTCGTCTCTCGCTCCGGCAATGGTGAAGGCGTCGGCCAGGACGGAGCTGATGGCTTCAGCGAACTGCCGCGGATCATCAAACTTTTGCTGCAGCTTGGCGATCGCGGCTCGATCCTCCTCGAGAATCAAGCTGCGCAACGCCGCCAGTTTCGGATCCCGTTCGAGCCTGGGGAGCGCCGTCGCCAGGTCGTGATCCAGGCTGCGCGCTACCTCGAATAGCAGCACGGCGAGCCGTTTCGATCGGGCATCATCGGGCTGTAAGAACGGGGGATCCGAACTGTCCCTGTCGAGCAGGGAAACACTAGAAATCACGGTGTCTCCGATCGCGATATTCCGTTCAAAACCGGCGTGGGGTGGCCCACTCGGTTCAGGATCGCTGGCCGCCGCCTCCGTTCGCCTTCGCCGTCGTGTCCTGATTCAGGCATCGGGCAATTTCAACGAATAGCCCGGCCAGCAGACTGCGGTCGGTTTTGACATGCATCAGTTCAGCAAGCATCCGCTCTATGGCCGCGCGAGTGTCGTCGGTCCGGCGCCGGCTCTCTTCGCGCAACGTTTGCGATTCGTGGCTCAATCTCTCAGTGAAGTCCCGGTCCTGGCTGGCCAGTTGGTCGGCAACCTTCCCGAGGTGCTTCTCCACTCCCTGGATCTGTTCCCGAAGGCCGCGGCCCAACTCCTTGTCCGCCTCCCCGCGAAGATCCTGTTCCTGGCGAACCTGGCTGGCAAGCGATTCCAGCTGTTTCTTCACCGAGGACTCCATGCTCTGAATGGCGCGAGTGGACTCTGCTTCCATATCGCGCATCTTTTGTAGAAAGCGCTCTTCCATGACGGAGAAACGGCGATCGTAGTCCTGCATCTGGTTGCCGAAGAGCAACTCGCGGATTTTGTCGACTCCCGGTGCGTCGCTCATTGACGGGGTGTTGTTGAGTGCTTCTTGTGCAGCTTTGATAGTCTGCGCAGTGATGGTCGGTGCTAATTCAGGTTTTGCAGCCATGTTCTTCTTCCCCTTAAATGACGTATCTAACGTCGAATGCAAAGATTGCTTGTTCAACTTATTCTGCAGCTTGCTGGTCTGTACTTTCTTCATAGGTAGTGGCAAGAGCTGAGTCTATGCAAAGTCCAGGGTTGGGGGTGTGTCCTGAAGAGTGGTGCAATTCGTCCGAAAACTGACGAGCGTCTGTATACCCCAGGCGCTGGTCCTAGCGTGTTCGGGACTGGCAGCCGCCGTCACTCCGAGCCTCTGCTTTTCGCAAGGAGCGAGTCTAAAGCACTTGTTTTTGAATGTCAAGGCTTCCTTCCCAACCTGCATTTCACAGGGGTAGAACTCATAAAATTCACCTCAAAAAATCACAAGGGCAGCGACGA
The DNA here is from genome assembly GCA_035695685.1 of Acidobacteriaceae bacterium. Classification (GTDB taxonomy): domain Bacteria; phylum Acidobacteriota; class Terriglobia; order Terriglobales; family Acidobacteriaceae; genus PALSA-350. The sequence continues at coordinate 3,314 of DASRRN010000062.1, forward strand.
AGCTGGCCGAAACGATACGGCCCGCAATTCGCGACCTTCACGCGGAAATGGTCAATGGTTTGCCTACCCAGAGGTCTGCTCGGATTACGGGCCGTCGGTGTTCCTGAGCGACGTCGTCATCCTGAGAGCCCGTGACTTTTTCGATCCGTTTATCTCTTCTGGATATCCAATCAGCTTTATTTCAAGCTCCCCAACAAAGTCCGGGGATAGAAGAAAAGGTGCGCAAAGCGTTGGCGAGTGTCGATCCCGATCTAGTGCTGTATGGGGTTGACTCCTACGACGAGGTTGTCCGTGGAGACTTTCAGCAGGAGGACATGATTGCGACCCTGACGACGCTGTTCGGTGCGCTCGGGCTGGTGCTTTCGGCGGTTGGCCTGTACGGCGTGATGGCCTACATGGTGGAGCAGCGCACGGGTGAGATCGGCGTCCGCATGGCGCTGGGCGCCGATCGCGGAAGGGTATTGCGCATGGTGCTAAGGGCGCCTTTTCCCAGGTGGCCATCGGATTGGCGATCGGCATTCCGGCCGCGATCGGCGCCAGCAAGCTGATGACGCAGCAATTGTTCAGCGTAAGACCCTGGGATCAGGTCATGCTGGCCTCGGCCACGTTGGCGTTAGGACTTGCTGCCTTGCTCGGCTCGGCGCTGCCCGCCTGGCGCTGCGGGCGTGGAACCCATGGTAGCGCTGCGGAATGAATGAGGGATGGATGACTTATTTTGGATGAACTTGGGGACATAGACTGTCGATATCACTGGCAAGGTTCAGCGTCGAATCGGGGATGTCACGGGTCAACTTGATCTTGTGAACTATTTGGTCGGCCTGGTCAAGGGAGGGCTCGATAACCTGGTCGTACGGGATGCTCTGTCGGAATCGCTCGATTTCCGCGTACAGGTCATTAACGCGTTCATCGGCCCAGGCGATTTTTCTGTAGGAGGCCTCGAAAGGCTTAGCTGTCATTGCGAATTTTAGCAAATCTGGTCGGCCCATCGCGCTCTTCCACCAAATTCTCTCTTCATTGCCCGACGCGCCACGGTGAGGTTGTTTTCCAAGTAACAAGTTCCTTTGTCGCCCAATCTGTCGATTTGTCCGTATGGCAGGACGTGCAAGGGTTAGGAATCTTGTACTTGTCCGTCATGACCGGTGAAATGAATTTGAAGGTGTGCGAACTTACAAAGCTACCGGGCACACCCTGTGCTTCGACCTTCGGCATATGACAGGCAACGCACTGGCTGCCAGAGCTTCCATCCTTGTGGTGGGTGTGTTCTTCCAGGGTCGCGGTGTGTGGACCATTCGGTGACGTTGGTCCGTGACAGTCCAGGCAGAGCTTGTCCACTGGCTTTCGGAGCTGAGCAATGTTCTCAGTGCCGTGAACGTCGTGACAGGAAGCGCAGGTGACGCCGTGCTCGTACATGACACTCTGCACAAAATCATTGCCCTGCATCCGGTTCTTGTGTGCGGTTCCGTCCGCGAAATGGGTGAACGTCGTCTGACCCAAGGTGATATTTTCGAGCTTCCAATAGTCCTGAAGATGGAGACCGACGCGGTATCCGACCGGCCAATCGTAGGCTTTTCCCTCGATCTGTTTGGTGAGTGGCTGCCCCTGGGAATGGCATTGAATGCAGGTGTCGCTCGCCGCTATGTCATCCATCTGCGCAGGATTGAGGATGTTGGTGCGCGTGGGATGGGCGACGTGTTCACTGCCGGGGCCGTGGCAGCGTTCGCAGCCGACATTCCACTCCGTAACCTGCTTGGTGTGGATGTCGTAGTTGACAGAGTGGCAACCATCGCAGGTCGGGCCTGTGGGCCGCTGCATGTTGTCCGAAGGATAGAAGGGCGTCCACCAATCCGCTCCGCTATCGGGAACGTGATAAGGCCGCCAGGTTTTATTGGCGATGTCCCATTGAGCCGGGAGTGGATAGTAGTCGTCACCAACCTTGGTGAAGTAGCGCTGCTTCCAGATGCTTCCATAAACCAGAGCCACCTGATCCTTCGTAAATTTCGAGACTTTGTTGGTGCTGAGGTCAGGAATGATCGCATCTGGATGCTCTCGCGGATCGCGCACTACGTTCGCCATGGGCGTTTTCTGCCAGTGCTCGTAGATGTCAGCGTGGCATTTCTGGCACGCTTGCGAGCCGGTATAGTGGGCCGATGCCAATGTATTTGCTTCGACAGCCTTTTCCTCCCGTGTAGGGGTCCGGAGGCTTCGGATGTATGCCACAAGCTTCCAGCTTTCCGCAGCGGATTCGCGGTGTGCACTGGGCATCGCTGGCATCCCACTCAACTGAATCCCGTTTTCAATGATGTAGTGGATTTCGCCATCGCTGAGATTCTGCGTGGGACCTGAGCGCAGATCAGGAACGCGCGGATAGACGTTCGCGCCGATGGGAGTTCGACCCCGAGCATCGACACCATGACAGAAGGCGCAGCGAGCGAGGAAGTCTTCGCGGCCTTGCTGAAGCGCGGTCCAATCATTGGCGTCCGGATTTGCCTTGCGGCGCTCCGCTCCTGGGATCGCAAAGTCGCGTATGGATCGGGCCGCGACCGTTTCAAAGGCCGATGGTGTGGACGCGGCACGGAAGCCTCGCCACTTGAGTACAGCGGCGCAGGCTATTCCTACGAGCAGTAGCGCGAGAGTCGCGATAACCAATGTTTTTCGAGTTTTCATATCTCCAGCCCTCGCTTGCTAATGACCTTCTCTTCTGTCCAGTAGCTTTGCGCCTACCTGGCATTGACCGGCTGCATAATCCTCAGGATCGGGTGTCCGTCAACATTCTCCAAAGGGAAGTAGACGAGATGGGTCTTTGGATCGACCGATACGGTATGCGCGTGGGGCATCTCCAACGAACCGAGGATAGTGAGCTTTTTGCCTTGGTTCTGGAAGACCGTGACAGTCCCTGACTCGGCGGAGACATAGAGGCGCTTTAGGCCGGTGTCATAGGCAAGCACGTCTGGATCTTCGCCAACCTGATAAGTGAACAGAATCTTCATAGTCTGGAGATCAACCATCGCTAGTGAGTGATTCTCTTCGCCCGCGATGAAAGCTATGCGGCCGCTTGTATCCAGCGCGATTCCATGCGGATTCTTGATGCCGGCCAGCGGTATGCGGCTGACGATCTGATCCGTCGCCGGGTCGATAAC
>DASRRN010000063.1:0-4243 GCA_035695685.1 Acidobacteriaceae bacterium
GCGGATGCCTGCGCGCACAGAACCGCGTATACGTTCGGCCGGCAGGGCGCTCTTGAACAGCGGATTGCGCTTCCAGCGATACAAAACCAAAATGACCCCGACAAACGAAAGCGAATTGAGCAGAAATACCGAAGCGGCGCCGGTCGTGGCGCGGGCGAAAAGCGCCACCGCCAGACCGCCCAGGGCGGGCCCCAGGGCACGGGCCAGGTTAAATCCTGCGGAATTGAGCGAGACGGCATCCGGCAGCTGCGCCCGGGGTATTACCTCGGGCACGATTGCCTGCCATGCAGGACTGTTCATCGCCGCCCCAATATTCAAAAGGAAAGTAAGAATCAGCAGGATCCAGGGCGAAACGATGTCAAAAAACGTGAGCACACTGAGGATCGCGACTGCTGTCAGCATCCACGCCTGCCAGAAAATGAGCAACCGGCGGCGATCGAAAATATCCGCCGTTGCCCCGGCCAACAATCCCAGGATGACCACCGGAAGGCTGGCTGCCGTCTGCATCAGGGCGATGAGCAGGGGAGACGTCGTGAGCACGGTCATCAACCAGGTGCCCGCCGTATCCTGCATCCATCCGCCCAGGTTGGAAACAATAGAAGCCAGCCATAAATTCCGAAAAAGCGGCACCCCAAGGGGTTCAAAGCCGTGCAGCTTCGGTTGCGTCTCCAGTTGATCGGTATTCAAGGTGGTCATGGGCAGGCAGGGGGGCGATCCCCTGCTTGATTATCCCAGAGTGTTATCGAACGCTGGCCCGGATGTGCCGATGAACGCAACACTGATTCCGCAAAAAAGACTCGGACGACTTTCCGCGATTCTTTCGGTCTTTAGTCATCAAGCGGTAGGAGAGGGCACCCATGAGCGGCATGGCTTTGATGAGCATGACTTTGCGCGGCAGAGGGGTATGGAAGAGCCTTGCGGCCGGTCCCGGGCACCAGCTGGTAGCCCTATTGCTGACCTCCATTCCGTTGGCAGAGCGCATGTTGCTCTATCACCTGGCGATGACCGCCTGGATTCTGCTGCCCGAGCGTGGTTTGTTGGAGAAGACGCTCCTTTCGTGTGTCGGCCGGCTGGGCCTGTCTCGCTAGCTGGCAAGAATTCCCATCGACAACTAAAAACTCCCACCGACAGCTAAAGCTGGGTACCCCATAGAACTGGAAAAGAAACAGCAGGTCCCTCCACTTCGCTTCGCTCCGGTCGGGATGACACATCTGTGGGACTGTTGAGATCCATCCCTCTGGCCGTTTTTGGGCATTTTCCTTGCAAAGAATGTGTCATCCCGACCGGAGCGAAGCGAAGTGGAGGGACCTGCTGTTTCTTTTCCGGTTCTATGGGGCACCCAGCTTGGTTGGCCCGCACAAGGGCAAACGGCGTATGCTGGAGTCGTTGTGAGCCTGTCATTTCACTCCGCCGCGCGACGCATACTTCCCGCAACCATAGCGGCGCTATTGCTCGCCCTACTGGTGACCCAGGCAGCCTCTTCGGTTTGCACTGTTCAGTGTGTTCAGCATCAGATGGCTAGCCGCCCTGCCGCCGCAATGACCCACTGCCACGCGATGTCGGAACCGACGAACGGCGCTGCAGCCCAATCCTGCCCGCCAACCGCCACGTCCTACTGTGTGATCGATCTTCTGGCAAACACCCAGCAAAAGACCTTGGCCCAACCAACTATCCATGCAGACGCGCGTCCCACGCGCCTGGTGCCCGCCCTAAACAACGCCGCCCGCACCCCCCTTTTCCCTCTGCTCCGAAGTAGCATTGGCGACCCGCCAATGATCACTCCTCTGCGCGTCTAGGCGTCTTTCCCTCTTTCTGCCTAACGGAGATCTGCGTCCCGCCGATCCCACTCCGTTCTTTCCGTCATCGATTCATAAGGAGTCGTTATGAGTACCCGACGTACCTTCCTAGGGCGCGCTTTCGGCGTCTGTTCTGCTCTTTTTGCCGTACGGGGCCTGCCAGCGCAAACCATGCGGATGCCGATGCCTCCGGCAACGCCCGCCCCGCCGCATCCGCAAACAGCACCACCACCCACCCATGCCATGTCCTCTTCAACATCCCCAACCCCTGTGGTAACCACCGATGTTGGCGATCTGGCTTATACCATGGACGGCCCCACCAAGGTCTACAACCTGGTGGCTGAAGTGCATCGGCAGAAGATCCACCCCGACAAAACGATCGACGTGTGGGGGTTCAACGGCAGCGCGCCGGGGCCGACCATTCAGGTTAACCAGGGCGATCACGTTCGCATTATTTTCGACAACCATTTGCCTGAGGCGACCTCCATCCACTGGCACGGCTTTGAAGACAGGATCGGTAACGATGGCATGCCGGGCATCAGCCAGGAGCCGGTCAAACCCGGCGGCCGTTTCGTTTACGAATTCAACATTCACCAGGCCGGAACTTACTTCTACCACTCCCACATGGCCATGCAGGAAATGGCGGGCATGCTGGGCGGATTCATCATGCATCCCCGCACACCCTACCATCCGCATTGCGATAAGGACTTTCTGCTCCACGTCCAGGAGTACGCGGTGCTGCCCAACAACACCGTGCCCAACACCATGAACATGGAATACAACTGGCTCCTGCTCAACGGCAAGGCGGGGCCGGCAGCCACACCGCTGATCGTTCGCCAGGGCGAGCGGGTACGCATTCGCTTTGTCAACCTGGGCATGGATCATCACCCCTTGCACATCCACGGATACACCTTCCAGGTCACAGGCACCGAAGGAGGCCGTATTCCACAAACCGCCTGGTGGCCGGGGACGACCGTTCTGGTAGGCGTGGCCCAGGCACGCGACATCGAGATCACCGCGGATCGTGTTGGGGACTGGATGCTGCATTGCCATCTGCCCCACCACATGATGAACCAGATGTCTTCCAACGTAGGCAGCATGACCCGCCAGCCCGGTCAGCCGGCTGGAGTCGACATGAATACCGGCATGGGCATGCTGCAGGGTACCCCGGGCGCGCCCACCGGTGAAGACTACGGTACCAGCTTGGGCCGCGGCATGGGGTTCGGCAGTACAGCAGATATGGCCACCGCCAACGGACCGCTCGGACAGCAGAAGGCGATGCATTCGATGCGGGGAATGGCAGACATGGCGACTGATATAGCCGCCAACGCGAACGCGGTACCAGGCTTCCCTCAGGATGCCTACATGGAAGGTCCCGCCATGGCCATGGACCAAATGGTCGAAAAGCCGGAGAACTATGGCCTTCGGCCGGGCTGGAGCGGCTACATGATGGGCATGATGACCTTCCTGCGTGTGCTGCCGCCAGAGAAATACGAAGAAGTGGTGGCGCGCATGAAACAGGCCCGGAGATCCAACGACCCCTACGCATCAATGTTGCAGCGCATTTCATGACCAACACCAGGGAGAAGAAGATGCACAAGAGATTCGGGTCCGTTCTATGGTTGTGCGCCGCTCCGCTTCTTTCCCAGAATGCGCAGCAGCCCTCGATGCAAATGCCAGGCATGTCGACGGAAAAACCGCCTGCGCCCCAACTGCTGCAGGGTGTCGCCTCGCGCACGCCGCTCAAGCTGGAAGCCTTTCTCGCCCTGGCCGACAAAAACAACCCGACCTTGCAGCAGGCTGCGGCCATCATCCGACGCTCTGAAGCGGAAGCCAGGCAGGCTGCCCTCTACCCCAATCCCACGGTCGGCTATGAAGGGGAGCAGATTCGCGGCGGATCTTACGGGGGAGGCGAACAGGGCGGCTTTGTCGCTCAAACTATCGTGATGGGTGGTAAGCTCGGCCTTCGCCGCAACATCTATGAGCAGCAGAAGCGCGCCGATCAAATCGCAGCCGAGGCACAGCTCGCGCGCGTGCACAACGACGTGGCGCAGCTGTTCTACGAAACCCTGAGCGCTCAGCAAACGGTGTTGGTGCGCGGCCGGCTCCTGGGGCTGGCAAATGACGCCGTCGAAACCGCACACCAGTTGGCAAACGTGGGCCAGGCGGATTCGCCCGACGTCCTACAGTCTGAAGTTGAGGCGGAGCAGGCAGCCATCGACTATACGGTTGCCCAGCGCCTCTTCCTACAAAAGTTCAAATCGCTCGCTGCGCTGGCCGGCAGTCCGGCGACAGAAGTGGCTCCGCTCGACGCGGCGCTCGATGCACCGCCGGAGATCGACCCGGCTCGGATCATCGATGCGTTGGTGCAGCAGGGTCCCACCGTGAGGCAGGCGCAACAGCAGGCAGCGATTGCGGAAGCGAAGCTCAAGGACGCCCGGCGCGAG
>DASRRN010000064.1:0-3679 GCA_035695685.1 Acidobacteriaceae bacterium
GGCATTTCTCACCTGCGCCGCCGCTCGCGCCCAGTTCCCTCGGTCCGACCGTCACTTAGCCGGCCTCATCAACGACTACGGCCCTACCAGCGTCGCCGGCGGGCCCTACGAAATGCGTGGCCCCTGGACCCTCGACGTCCACCCCGGCTCCGCTACCGCCGACTTCACCGTGATCCTCAACATGGAGACCTCTGACTACGGCATGGCCGAAGCCACCAAGCTCGATCCCATGGTCGCGCTTCCCGACCGCGGCGCCCACACCCACCACATCTTCATGCACGGCGCCATCACCACAGACACCAGCCATTGCCCCGCCTACAACCCGGCAACCACTGGCCCTGTGATCGTCGTCATGGGCCAGCCTGAAATCCTCACCGGCAACGGGGGCCCCGCGCCCTTCCAGCTCAAAGGGCTCTCCACCCTCTGGATCTGCGTCGCCGGCGGCACGCAGGTCCCGTTCTCCAACATCGCCATGATCTTCACCGCGGGCGGGGCCACCGGCCACTTCGGCACGCAACCCATCCATGGCGTCGTCATCCCCGAGCCCCCACTCAGCGATCATGATCGTGGCCCTGCCTTTCAGTGATCTCGTCGCTCACTCGCTCTTGAAGTTCGCCGAATACTGCCGGCGATCGCACCCGCGCAGAGCGCGCACATGGGAGAGCTGCAGATTCGTGGCGTCGTCCGCAAGTAGGCTTACTCCATCAGCCGCCGCCTCTGGCCGGGGCGGCGGCTCCTTTTCTCTCGTCTCTCAGAAGCGCAGATTAGTTTGAAACTCCAGTTCGCGAGGACTGCTCGAGATATTCAGAGATTGACCGAAGAGCGGCGAGCCCAGCGTCGGGTTCGGAGTCCCGAGAGTCATATGGTTCAGAGGGTTCTGGCTTATAGCGGAGATTCCGAGCGTAAACTTGCGGGGCAATGGACCCTTCGCTCCCGGCGCAGCTTTCTGCTCGGGACCGAAGCTGAAATTGCGGGTGATCATGATCCCGTCGTTGACCCGGCCGGGAGCACGGCCATAGTTGTAGGGGATGATTGTTTGCGTGGGTAGAGGATCGGTATCGAACGTCCCCCACTGTGTCTTCACCACACTTGGCCGGCTCAGGTCGGTGGCAAATGCAGGACGGTCGTTGAATATGGAATCGCCGTTGAGGTCCTGGCCGAGCACGATGTTGAAGGGCGCCGGCGAGTTCCCGAAGACGTAGAAGTTGGTGCTGAAGTGCCACGGTAACGGCAGGCTGGCGAACGCCGATATGTTATGCCGGGTGTCCAGATAGCCTGGTCCCTTGTCCACGCTGATGTTGTATTGATTGGAAGGGAAGCCGCCGGCGTTCCCCGGATCCGCATCAGCGGTGTACCAGACAAGCTGGTAGTTTACCGAGAGGCTCGCCCCTTTGCTGTTGTGCAAGGTGAAGCTGGGCATCAGCCGGTAGTAGCGAGACAGGCCGGCGGAATCGTACCGATAGATGTTGTTGGTGCCGCCGTAAGGACGCACTCCGCTGCTGGGATCGCTCGGATCATACGTCCCCGGCAGCGGTGCGTTGATGTTGCGAATCAGCGGGTCGTGCATCCCGCGCGCGTACCAGTAGTTCACTGAGGCGCGGCCCTGCTTGAACAGAGGATGGCTGAGATTAATCGAGGCTACGTAGACCACCTCCGCACGATAGTGCGGGTTGATCTGATAGGTGCTGGATGCGACCTGGGCGCTCAACGTGGATAGGTCGGGAATATTCGGAAAGGTGGCTGGGTTCAGTTGGACGTAGCGCTGCTGATTGACGCCGTTCTGGCGTTCGGCGTTCATGATGCTTGAAGCAGGAAACCGGTGATAAAACAGCCCGTTTCCGCCGCCCAAACTGAAAGGCGACTTCTTCGGACCGAAGTTCCATGCGAAGCCGAGACGCGGCGCGAAATCGCGATGATCAGAGATGTAGTTCTGCGCTTCGTAACGCACGCCGTAGCTCAGCGTGAAGTTGGGCTTCCACTTCCAGTCGTCTTCGTAGAAGAGTCCGAGGTCGGTCATGGCGACCGCAACGGAAGAGTTGCCGGCCGTTATGGAGAATTGGCTGGCTCCTCCCCCGGCCGCACGAATCTGGGGATCGAGCGCTGCGGGATCGGTATGCGGGTTTGCCTGAAGGATCTGCTCTGTTATCTGATAGGCGTCGAGCGTGGGAAATGTGTACTGTCCGTTGTAGTTGGCGGAAGAGTTGTTCGCATCACGCACGCTGCGCAGGCGCACGCCAAGGTTGAGGTAGTGGTTATGCGGAGCAACGGAGACGTAGTCCTGAAACTCGTAGCGGTCCTGGTTGTCCTGAGAGTGGCCTGACGGGCTGCCGCCATCATTGAAGGCGCCTTGCACGGCGATGCTTAGAGCGGTGCTGTACGGGTTTTGACTGGTGCGCGAGCGCACGTACTGAAAGCGAGTTTCATTGACGATCTTCGTACCGATGGTTTGGCTGTTGATGAGTTGCAGGGTTTGATAGACGGTCTTGGAGTTGTAGCCCCGGCTGGCCAGATTAATGCCGCTTTCTCCGGCGTTGTTCTGGGTGGAATGCGAGATTTGATAGCGGAAACTCAGCGTGTCGTTTTTTGTGAGCTGGAAATCGAACCTCGGATTGAGATAGAACGACGGCTGCTTGGAAGGCAGCGCCTGAGTGAAGTGCACCTGATTCAGGTTTGCGTCGAGAATTTCCGCGGAGATGGTCTGGTTGGTATCAATAACAGCTTGGTCGCCGGTGACGAAATAGGAGGAGCGTTTTGTCAGCGCTCCGGAAAGATTTCCATACGAAGCGTAGGAATGGTAGCCAGGCTGGTCAGGGTAGAAGGGGTTCTTCGCGTTCAGGGCCGAGTCATTTCCAAAAACCGAGAAATATCCGTGCAGCTTGTCAGTGCCCGGCTTCGTGAAAATCTCGATCAGTCCCCCGATCGGGTCCGTATCATTCTTTGCCGAGTAAGCGTTCTGATTGATACGAATTTCGCGGATCATGTTCTTTGGCGGAATCTGGCCGCCCGAAAAGCCATCCACATAAATCGTGGACTGCGCGCTGCCGCTAAGCCCATTGAGCTCCTGTGAGAGCACGTTGGGATCGTCGGGAAGCTGGTCGATCTCCTTGCCCTTCAGTGTGATTCCATCCGGGTTATTGTTGGGATCGAGTGTGTCGGTCCTCGTATCCACATCCACCTGCTCTTCATCCGTCGCGATCTTCAGCCGCGCATCGAGATTGGCGGAAACCTTCTCCGCAGTCAGAGTGAATTTGCCGCGAAACTCCGCAAAGCCATCCCGCCGGATGTTGATCGTGTATTGCCCGAATGGGAGATTCTCAAACTGAAACCTCCCCACCTTGTCCGTTGCAGTCGTCCTCTCAACTCCGCTCTTGAGAAGGTGAATCGTGACCGACGCCCCGGGGATCAGCGCATCGCTGGGATCCGCCACCCTGCCCGCAAGATGTCCCTGTTTGGCGTCCAGAGGAACCGGGGCCGGTCGCAAGTCCTGTCCGATTGCACCTCGGAACGGCAGAAAAATCAGCAGCAGCACAGCTCTGCGCATGAAAGATGTCCTGAATGGCGTGAGTACGCCGTTTAGACCGCAGAGGCCTCTAAACAGTGAGCATGCAAACTCTTGCAGGGAGCGGGCTGAAAATCGGTTCCACACTGAAGCGATCATCGCGCTGCTTGAACGAGGTGA
>DASRRN010000065.1:0-16309 GCA_035695685.1 Acidobacteriaceae bacterium
CAGAATGTCTTCTGTCGGCTCAAACTCTATGGTGATGGGACCACTCCGCTTCATCTTCTGTCCGGCCAAGACCCGCGGGCGATAGTCGGCGACCGCGGCGGCTTTGATGACGATCGTGGCCTGATCGAGGCGGCCAAGAACAGCGCGGCGCATATCTTCCGCACTGACCACAGAAACCAGCTCGCAGTTGGCAGGCGGACGCAGAGCCGTAGGGCCACTCACCAACACCACGCGCGCCCCCCGGCGCTGCGCCTCCTCGGCCACGGCGTAGCCCATTTTTCCGCTGGAGCGATTGCCCAAAAAGCGAACCGGATCGATGGCTTCGCGCGTCCCCGCGGCGGTCACCAGAACCGTCTCGCCGGCCAGATCGTTGCGGCCATTGAGTTGGGCCAGCACTGCCTCCACAATGGCCTCCGGCTCGGCCAGCCGGCCGCTGCCGATCATGCCACAGGCAAGCGGGCCTTTGTCAGGGGGCACAATCCTGACTCCGCGGCCTTCCAGAATCTCGATGTTTGCCCGTGTGGCCGGATGCTCCCACATGTTGACGTTCATCGCCGGAGCCACGATGACGGGGGCATGGGTGGCGAGAAACAGGGTAGTGAGAAAGTCGTCGGCCAACCCATGGGCGAACTTTGCCAAAACATTTGCGGTCGCCGGCGCCACTACCAGGGCCTCCGAAGTCTGCGCTTCACCAATGTGCTCGATGGAGGAGTCGAGATCACCTTCCCCGGGCGAGGAGGGCCACAATCCGGTAATTACCTTGTGGCCGGTAAGTGAGGCAAAGGTCAGCGGGGTGATAAACCTCTGGGCCGCTTCCGTCATCACCACATGAACATCCAGTGCCTGGCGCTGTAAGGCTCGCACCAACTCTGCCGCCTTGTACGCAGCAATGCCTCCAGAGACGCCGACCGTGACCTTCATAACGATGATTGTACGATGTTAAGGCTCTCTGTCTTCTGGAGTCTCGGGGTCCAGAACAACCTCGTCTACAGCCTCTGCCCTGGGCTGAACCGCCGCCTTGACCTTGCCCGCGGCAATCTCTTCCTGGGCTACGCGGCAGGCCTTGTTGGAATGGGAATCGATTAACGGTTGGGAGCCGTTCTGGAGTTGCCGGGCGCGACGGGCTGCCATGACCACGTAGCGAAAATTGCTGTCAAATCCATGTTCTGGCGTCATTTTTGCCTCCTGTCCAAAGTTTGTCGCCGGACTTTCAGGCGCGAGTGGCGTGCATGTCGAGCAGGCCGAACGAGGAAAGCACCGGGTAGACACGATCGGTGGCGTTCGCCTGGCGACACTTATCGGCGAGCTGCATCATGCGCGCAGTCTCAGGGTCTGGTGGCGTTCCATCACGCCTGGCCCTTTCCGTGATCACAATCGCGGTCAAAGCTTTCACCGCGTCTTCAAGAATATCGTTAACCAGAATGTAGCGATACTGACGGTAGTTCTCGATTTCACCTCTGGCCTTGGCCAACCTGCGGGCGATTTCTTCCTCCAGCAGGCTCCCCTCCTTGCGGCTGCGTTCGCGCAGGCGCGCGGCCAGGGTATCCGGGTTGGGCGCAAGAAGAAAAATGCTCACCGCGTTCGGCATCTTCTCCCGCACCTGAGCCGCCCCCTGAACGTCGATATCCAGCAGCAGGTCTTTGCCCGCCGCCTGAGCGTCGGTGAGGGAGCGACAGGCGGTACCGTAGTAGTTATCGAAGACCTCAGCCCACTCCAGAAATTCACCCTGGTCTACCATCTGCCTAAACTTCGCCCGAGAGATGTAGTGATATTCGCGGTCCCGTTCTTCAGAAGGACGCGGGGCGCGGGTGGTATAGGAGACGGAAAAGTCCAGATCGGTCACCAGCGAACGCAGCCGGTTCACCAGAGTCGATTTGCCAGAGCCGGAGGGTGCCGAGATGATGAACAGAATTCCTGCCAAGGTGTTGTCCTGATGATACAGTGGTCCGCTACGAGCGCCGTCCCGCACAAGTGTTATTCAAGATTCTGCACCTGTTCGCGGGCTTTTTCGATCTCCGATTTCATTCCCAGGCCCAAATCAGTAATTCGCTGTCCGTTTCCGCTCACTCCGCCGGTCTTCGACAACAGCGTGTTGGCCTCGCGGTTCATCTCCTGCAGCAGAAAATCAAGCTTCTTCCCCATCTCACCTCCCGCCTGAAGAAGCGAATGAAAATGCTGGATGTGAGTGCGCAGCCGGGTGACCTCTTCCTCCACGTCGCTGCGCTCCGCGAGCATGGCTGCTTCCTGCAGCACTCGGTCGCGGTCAATGACCCCATTGCCGTTGAGCAGGGCGGCGATACGCTGGCTAATCCGTTCAAAGTAGGCCTTCTGCACCTCGTGCCGCATTTGCGCGACCTGGCATACGGAGAGGTCGAGGCGGTCCATCGTGACGCCCAGATCCAGGGCCAGCGCTGTACCCTCCTGGGCTCGCATGCGATTCAACGCATCTACCAGTGGTCCGATTTGCGCGGCCACATCTTCCTCCAGAGCCCGCACCTCGTCTTCGCTGAAACGCATTTCCCCGGTCAACACCCCGGGCAGGCGGAAAATGACATTCAGATCTGGCTGCTGCTCGAGGCCGCTTTCTGTCGCGGCGGCGCGGAAGGCGGAGATATAGCCCTGCAGCAGTTGAGGATCGAACTGAGCGCTGGGGCGAAGCCCACGATCGACCGTCAAGGTGACTTCCAGGTGGCCGCGCAAAACCTTTTCCTTGAGCAGCCGGCGTAGACGCATTTCCAGCGGCTCGGCCCCGGCCGGCAGGCGCATGTGCAAATCGAGAAAGCGGTGGTTCACGCTCTTGAGAGAGAGATTCCAGGTAAGAAGATCGTTGATTCGGCCGCTTGCCCGGGCGAAGCCGGTCATTGAATGGACAGGGGCGGAATGAACAGGAGCGCTCAAGGCTCTACCTCTGCGCTCAATGCCGGTTCCAGTACTTCTTTGGGGAGCACATTACCGGGGAATTCCGCCGGATCCATAAACTGCAGCTGGTAGAGGCGCTGGTAGGTAGCAGAGACGCGGAGCAATTCCTCGTGGGGGCCGATGGCGGTGATATGGCCATCTTCGATGACGGCGATACGCGAGGCGCGGCGGACCGTCGATAGACGATGGGCGATAACGAAGACTGTGCGCCCGGCAATGAGATTGGAAAGCGCGATCTGCACCAGCGATTCGCTCTCCGAGTCGAGTGCTGAGGTGGCTTCATCAAGAATGAGAATAGGCGCGTCCTTGAGCAACGCCCGGGCTATGGCGATGCGCTGCCGTTCGCCGCCCGAAAGGCGAAAACCCTTTTCCCCGATCACGGTATCGTACTTTTCCGGAAGCCGCTCGATGAAATCGTGGGCCAGTGCCGCCTGGGCAGAGGCGATTACCCGGCTCATAGGGATGCCGGCCTCGCCATAGGCGATGTTATTGCGAACCGTGTCATTGAAGAGGATCGTCTCCTGGGTTACGTTGCCGATCTGGGCACGCAGAGAAGCCAGACTCACATCTCGCAGGTCATGTCCATCAATCCGGATGCGGCCTCCGGTGACGTCAAAGAAGCGAGGGATCAGGTTTACCAGAGTGGACTTGCCGGCGCCGCTGGGACCGACCAATGCCACCACTTCACCCCGCGGGACGACCAGGTTGATCTCTCGCAACACCTGCCGTTCGCCTTCTTCATTGCGATAGTCGAAGCAGACATTTTCGAATTGGATCTCCCGGCGAAATTCCTTGATAGCGATGGCGCCAACCTTCTCCTGCACCTCATCCTGCGTATCCATAAAGCGAAAAATCTCCGAGGATGCGCCCAGCGCCTGTTGAAAGTTGTTATAGAACAGAGTGAACTTGCGCACCGGCTCGTACAGCTTGAAAACCGCGATGATGAAAGCGAAGAAGGTTCCGGCGGTGAGCGCGTGGGTGCGGATGCTGTTGCGGCCAATCCAAAGCAATAAGGCGATGGCCACCGCACCAATCGTATCCATAAGCGGCGAACTGATGGCCTGGGCGCGCACCGAACGAAGGTTGGCATCGAGCAGGCGGCGGGCGGCCTGCTTGAACCGCATCATTTCCCAAAACTCCATATTGAAAGCTTTGACGATGCGGTTGCCGGTGATGGTCTCGTGCAGTATGTTCTGGATCTCGGCCAGCTTGTCCTGTCCCTTGCGCGTGGTTTGCCGCACCTGGCGGCCGATCCTGCGGGCTGACGCAAGTACCACGGGGACGAATAGCAGCAGCACCCAGGCCAGCTTTCCGCCCAAGGCAACCACCACGCAGGCGGTAAAGATCAAGGTAAAGAACTGCTGCAAAAATTCCGCCAACACCGAAGACATGGCGAACTGCACGCGCTCGATATCATTGATCAGCGTCGAAACAATGGTGCCGGTGGCATTCTGCTGGAAAAACGACACGGAGCGCCGCAGAATGGCGTCGTAAAGGTCATCGCGTAGATCCGTGATCATGCCGAACCCGGCATAGTTCACCAGGTAGGTTCCGCAATAATCGAAAATCCCCTTCAGGAGCGTGGAAGCTACCAGGGCGAAGGCGACGATGTCCCACGCGTTGTGGAAATACGTGGGAACAATCTGTTGCAGGCTTATGCCGAAACGAGGGCCGAGCAGGGGGATGGTGTGGTCAGGAGCGTTGGGATTGAGCACGCGGTCGAAAATCGGACCGACCAGCAACAGGCGGAAGGCATCCAGAAGGCCCACGGCGGCCATAAGGATGACCGAAGAAAACGCCTGCAGCCAATATGGCTGGACGTAACCTAACAGGCGCAGCACCCTCTTCAAGCGGAAACCCCAGAGGCGCGGCGCTGCAAAGAACGCATCTTGCTATTGTAATCGCCGGGGGCCATGGTTCGCCTATCCGGATGCGTTCCCTGATCTAAAGATCAACCAAAACAGTCCCGCAGAGCCTGCCCTGAGCTTGTCGAACGGGGACGGCTGAGTTTAGCCCAGGACGCCAGTCCTGGGTTAGCCGCCAGATCTAAAACCAGTCCCGAAAGGGACGGCTGAAAGTTGCCAAAACTTAGTCCTGTATTGTTCTGGACTTCGGGGCATGGGTTAGACACACAGGATTGCCACCCATGGGGTATTTCAGCCGTCCCTGCGGGACTGTTCGTCCTCGCAAAATCCCCACCCAGGACTGGCGTCCTGGGCTAAACTCCGCCGTCCCCGTTCGACAAGCTCAGGGCAGGCTCTGCGGGACTGATTGATCACGTTCAATGGGACCACTTCAATGGGGCATATCCCGATGGACGGCCTTGACCCGATAGCCTTCCTTGGCCAGCCGCTTGCGCACTTCCTCGGCAATCATCACCGAGCGATGCTGGCCGCCGGTGCAGCCAAAGGCCACCGTAAGATAGCTCTTTCCTTCCTCGATGTAATACGGCAACAGAAAGAGCAGCAGCTGTGTGATCCGGTCAAGGAACTCACCCGTCTGGGGAAATTCGCGGATGTATTTCGCCACCTTGGGATGGCGCCCGGTCAGGTCCCGGAACTCGGGCACGAAATGCGGATTGGGCAGGAACCTGACGTCAAAGACCAAATCGGCCTCTAGTGGGACGCCGTTCTTGTAGCCGAAACTGATCGACGAGACCAGCAGGTTCTTGTCCGTATCTCCGCGCTCAAACTTCTGCAGGATGTAGGCGCGCAATTCATGCACGTTGTAGCTGGACGTATCGACACAGATGTCGGCCAGATTGCGGATGGGATCGAGCAGCTTTCTCTCCGCGTGGATGGCGCGCACCACGGTTTCCGTTCGACCCAGCGGGTGGGGGCGCCGGGTTTCGGAAAATCGACGCACCAGGGAAGGGTCGGAGGCGTCGAGAAAGACCACCGTGGTCGATAGTACCTTTCTTACCTGGCGAAGGATGGCTGGAAAGCGATCGAGATGCTGTCCCTCGCGCACGTCGACGACCAGGGCGGCACGGTTAATCTCGGCCGATTGCCGTACAAGGTCGGCAAATGCAGGGATCAATTCCAGCGGCATGTTGTCGACTGCGTAAAACCCCAAATCTTCAAAGGCCTTGAGCGCGGAAGCCTTGCCGGATCCGGAAAGGCCGGTCAGGATCACCAGCTCAGAAGCCACCGCGGGCACCACTGCAGCCGCCTTCTTGACGGTTTTAGGTGGAGCGGGTTTGGGCTCGCGTCTGCGTGACATGGGGCCATCGTAGCATTCAAGCCTGGGTTAAATGCGCCAACGGCCGTTCTCGAGTAACGCCTTTGCCTTTTCCTGTGAAACCGGAGCTGAAAATAAATGCCCCTGGCCCAGATCGCAACCGAATTTGAGCAGCGCTTCCAGCTGTTCCCTGCGCTCGATACCCTCGGCCAGCATGCGCACATCGAGCATGCGTCCAAGATCGAAGATGGTTTGCAGGACTGCGGCCTGCTTGCCCGGAATCGGCAGGTAAGCGATCAGGCGGCGGTCGACTTTTACCAAGTCAATCGGCAAGCGGATGAAGTGGTTCATGGAAGCCAGGCCAGCGCCGAAATTATCCAGCGCAGCGCTTACCTTGAGATCAGCCAGGCCCTGAAAAACCACCAGGGCGCTCTCCGGATCCTGGTTCACGGCGGCCTCCGAGACTTCGAGGCGTAATTGTCCCGGAGCGATCTTCCACTTGGCCAGCAATTGCGCAAGAGATGTCAATAAATTCGGGTCCCGGAACTGCCGCGACGACAAATTCACATCGATACTCGGCATTGCGCCGGGCACGGTCTCCGCCCAGTGGCTTAGTTGCCGGCCGGCCTGTTCCAGCACAAACAGACCGATGGGAACAATGAGTCCCGTCTCTTCTGCCGTCGGCAGAAAATCCGCCGTCGGCACCCACTCTCCGTCGGCACGGCGCCAACGCAGCAACGCCTCGAAGCCCTCGATCTCGCCCGTGGCCAGCCGATAGATCGGCTGATACCAAACTTCAAACTCTTTGTTTTCGAGGGCCGTCTTGAGGTCCTGTTCCTTCCTCATCTGTGCCGCCACGTGCACGTGCATGGAGCCGTCAAAGACCTCATGACGCGCGTGACCGTTGGACTTGGCCTGATACATGGCAAAATCCGCATCGCGCAGGATCTGCTCCGGACTGGTGTGGTCGAGAGTTCCGAAGGCGATGCCGATACTGGCAGAGATGAAAACCTCGTGGCCATTCAGCTCGATCGGCAAGCGAATGTCGTGCTGGGCTCGCTCGGCGATTTTGGTTACATCGGAGATATTCGTGACATTTTCGAGCAGGATGGCAAATTCATCGCCGGCAAAGCGTGCCACTGTATCTTCCGGCCGAAAGCATGCTCGCAATCGGGCAGCCATGCGCACCAACAAATCGTCGCCACAGGCGTGGCCCAGGTTATCGTTGACCGCCTTGAAGCGGTCCAGATCGAGAAACATGACCGCGAAATTCAGCTCCGAATGCCGTTGCTGCCGGGCCATGGTGAGCTGCAGGCGATCGAGAAACAAGGCTCGGTTGGCCAGACCGGTCAGAGGATCGCGCAATGCATCGTGCTGCAGGCGAGCGTCGGATTGCTTCTTGTCGCGAATGTCGCGGTAGCTTACGAAATTGCCAATTTCGATCCCCGACATGTGGATCGGAGCCACCAGGATAGAGACATCGATGAGCTCGCCTGACTTGTGCTGACGCACCGTCTCCATCGAAGCCCGGCCATGAAGTTGCATGGTGTGCTCGAGGATGTCGAACTCATGGCGGCGGGTTTCGGGAATGAGAATGTCGTAGGTGTTCTGCCCCAGCGCTTCGTCGGCGTTGTAGCCAAAAAGAGCCTCGAACTCGCGGTTGACGTGCAGAATTTTCGACCCTCGCGTGATCATGATCGCTTCAGGAGCCGCATTTAATAAATGCTCCAGGAAGTTCGACGGCGAGCCATGTTCCCCACCGTTCCCCAGGTCCTGCCGTACGTTGCCTTCCGTCTCACGTTTTGATTGCAACGCGACGATCAGCAACTCTGGCTCAGGCTCTACACGGAGCATGCGGAAGCTTCCGCGGACAGGCACAGAAGAGTCCAGCGGGGTGCGCATCTGGCAATTGAAATCGGAGGAATAGGCCTGGCCGCCGGAACCGTAAACATTCGCAGCCCTTCGCGACGACGTCCCCGGATGAGCGTAGACAAAACCGGGGAACTGCCCGCTAAAAAGTTCGTCGACGGGCAGGGACGCGCCTTCCTCCAGGTGCAGAATCTCACGCGCGCCACGATTAGCGTAGACCACATTGCCGCCCCGCTGCACAAAGACGTAGCACGGCAAGGCTTCAAGGAGAGACCTTTGCTGGGCCGTAAGTACGGAAACATCAGCTTCAGAATTCATAATGAATCGAGCAGCGGCCAGAGCCCCCACAGGGTTGAGTATCAAGGTCGCTTTCCAAGCAGGAATATCCCCTGAAAGAAGTACCGGTAAGCTCCGAGGTCGCAGTTACTTAGGTCTTGAAAGTCCGCAAGCCTCTGATACCACTGATTCTGATGCGCCGGCCGGTTGATTTGTGAAGAGACACTGAACAATTGATCACTGCTTTTGCGACAAATGAGAAGACGTTTCGCAGCTACAAACAGGCTGTGTAAAAACTCTTTTTCTGCAGGGTATGGCCTTTAGACCGCACAAAAGTGCGTCGAAACGAGTTCAGCCTTAGCCGCTGAAGGATGGTTTCCCCGCGAATGGGCAGCTTCTCGAGCGGCCTGTAAGGTCGCTCATCCAGGCGGTCGAATGGCCGGGCAGACGCCAAATTGTCAAGGGGCTTCGATCAATTCCATCTTGCCATCGCGCTTGCGGTGCAAAACTTTCACATTACCTTCGTTATCCCGAAAGACAAAGACGTCGCGGTCGCGAAACTCCGCCTCCTTGACCGCCTCTTCAAGCGTCATTGGCCGCAGCGCTACCGAGTCAAGAGAACGAACGACGTGCGGCTCGGCGATCGGCACACGTGCGGGAAAGGAATGCACCGTAACCGGAATGGTCGGCTGCGCATGGCTCTTGCCGTTGGCGGTTCCGTTGCCGTTGCCGTTGGCAGCTTTGGCAGACTTGCTCTCAGCATCACCGCCTCGACCACTGCGCGCGACACCCGTCTCCTCCAGTCGCTTTTCCTGTTTTGGCTGACGCTTGCGCGTGCGCTGTTTGTCCTTATGCCTGGTCGCCTGGCTCTCGGCTTTCACCAGTGCGTCGCGCAGAGCGGACTCCATGCTGGCGCTGGACTCGCACAGAGCGACCAGCGTGCAGTTGCGAGTCTTGATCGTAACTTCGGCGATCTGCCGGTATTTTTCTGCAGTCAGAACCACGTGGGCGCTGCTGATCTTGCCTAGGATCCTGGCAATGCGTTCGATTCCCTCTTCCGCTAGTGTACGCAGTGGCTTGGTAATCGCCACCTGCCTGCCCGTGCATTCAACCGGCATGCTGAAGCTCCTGAGATGCCCGATTCTATAGCATTTTGACCATCGCTGTGAGTTGAAGGTTTTGGCGAAATGCGGCCCTTCGTTGGCGGAATAGTTTCAATCCCGCACTCGCCGTTGGTGGGTGCTGGGAATCCGCAAGTCTTCGCGATATTTGGCCACCGTGCGGCGGGTTACGTCAATGCCCTGTGCCTCCAGCATGCTGGCAATCAGATCATCCGTCAAAGGCTTTCGCGGATCCTCTTCATCGATTAGCTTCTTGACCTTCCGCTTGAGCAGCATCAGTGGGGTGCTGCCTCCCTCCGGCCCGTGGACGCCTTCAGAGAAAAAGAAGCGGAGCTCAAAAACGCCCTGCGATGTGTGCACATACTTGCTCGAGACGGCCCGGCTGACAGTCGAAGGATGAACCCCTATTTCTTCCGCAACGTCCTTGATCATCATTGGCTTCAGCGCGTCGACGCCGCGCTCCAGGAAGTCGCCCTGGCGGCGCACAATCGCCTCGCAGGTTCGTAAAATCGTATTCTTGCGCTGCTCGATGTTGCGCATCAGTTGCAATGCGGAGCGGTATCGCTCTTTGACGTATTCCTTTACGTCTCTCTCTGTACCTTCCTGCGACAACAGTTTGCGGTAGCCATGGTTGAGACGCAAGGTGGGCAGATCTTCCTCATTCATCACCACGACAAACTCGCCACCCCGCTTGACGAAGGCCACGTCGGGTTCAATCAGCCGGGCATCGGAGCGGTTGAATCGCTGGCCGGGGCGGGGATCGAGGCTGCGAATGAAGTCAATAGAGTGCTGGATGGCGTCAGGCTGCGCGCCCAACACCTTGGCCATCTCGCGCAAGTCTCGCTTTTGCAACAACAACAAGTGCTGATCAACAATGCGGGCGGCGAGCGAAAACAGCTGCAACCGGACCTCATGGAGACCCAATGCGTGGGCGGCCTCACCCTCTGCCCCATTGGAGTCAGCCTGCGGAGTGGCCGGCGCCGCCCGATGACGTCCCAGCTGGAGATGAAACTCACGCCGTTGCGCCTCGATCTGCACCAGCAGACATTCGCGCAAGCTGCGCGTTGCCACGCCCACGGGATCGAGGTTTTGCACCAGCTGCACTGCTTCCGCAAGCAGCTCGGAAGCGGCACCGGGCGGGGCTGCGGAAGCGGGATCATACTCACGCACAAATCCCGCTAACAATTCCTCGTCTCCGGCCAACAGATAGCCGTCCTCGTCCAGGTTACCGACTACATATTCGGCGGCAGCGCGCACATCGCTGCTAAGGTTCAGCGAACCCAGTTGCCAGAAGAGGTGATCGGTAAGGGTGCTGGGCTGGGAAAGGAAATTCTCGAAGGATGGCTTGTCAGTCTGCTCGAAACCATTGGGCGTGCGGAAGCCTGGATCGAGGTAGTCCTGAAAGTAGGAACCGAAATCTATCTCATCGAACGGATCACGCTTGTCGCGCTCCGCCTGGGCCGCTATTTCTTCCACGCTTCGTTCGCGCTCCGCCTCTTTGAGAGCGACATCGTCGATCAGGGGAACACTCTCTTCCAACTCTTCCAGTACCGGATTCTCGACAATCTCGGTGTTGATGAGCTCTTTTAGCTCCAGCTTGTTCAGGGCCAGCACACTGACCATCTGCATCAGGCCAGGCGTCAGTATCTGACGCTGCGCTACCTTCAAGCTTAGCTTCGGTTGTAGAAGAGCCATGGCATTTCACCGCATCAACAGCTAAAGCAGTTTCGCAATTGGTGTAGACCGAAGAAATAGGCCTTTTCGTGGTTCTCTCCCAAGGAAAACCACTCCTCGCGATCTTTATCAGACCACAGTGATTGCGAAACTGCTCTAGCGGCCTTAGTTTACCTTCTCTGAGCCTTTATCGTTGAAGGCTTTTTCCGCCTCACCAACGCCGTGACCAAAGTCACACATCGCCCTTCCTCGAAAAGCGGTTAGTTCAGCGAAAATCCCTCGCCCAGATAAACCCGGCGGACTTCAGGATCTTTGCCTAACTGCTCTGGAGTTCCGGTACGAAAGATACGCCCTTCGTTGATAATGTAAGCGCGATCGGTAACGGAGAGCGTTTCGCGGACGTTATGGTCCGTGATCAGTACCCCGATCCCGCTTGCTTTCAGGTCAAAGATGATCTCCTGCAAATCGAGCACCGCGATCGGATCGATGCCCGAAAATGGCTCATCCAGAAGGATGAACGAAGGCTGGATGCAGAGACAGCGGGCTATTTCCACCCGGCGCCGCTCGCCACCGGAAAGCGCGTAGCCCCGGGTCTTGCGAATATGCCCTAAATTCAACTGATCCAGCAGCTTTTCCGTTCGGGCGCGTCGAACCTCAAGCGAAAGAGACTGCACCTCGAGCACGGCGAGAATGTTCTCCTCCACTGTCAACTTACGAAAGACGCTTGGCTCCTGGGGCAGATAGCTGATCCCATACTGTCGCGCCCGCAGATACATAGGGACCCGCGTGATATCGACTTCATCAACAAAAACTTGTCCCGAATCGGGAGCGATCAGACCAACAATGATGTAAAAGCTGGTGGTCTTGCCGGCGCCATTAGGACCCAGCAACCCAACCACTTCGCCTTGGCAAACCTCAAGGTTTACACCCCGAACCACCTGGCGGCCCTTATAAGACTTGCCAATTTCGTCTGTACTAAGCTTTTGCATTCATTTCGCAACACGAGTCTGGGTCACTGCCTTGGAAGCACCCCCGCTAACTTCGACGCTATCATCGCGGTCATTGAAAATCAACGCGTTCCCGGTTACTGTTCCGCGCACCTGGTCGGTCAGGCGCGGCGGCGCGGCGCTGCTTCCCGTGAGCATGAACTTGCCATCCGCCGCGGTGTACGCGAGCTCCTCGCCCGTTCCCTTACGGCCCGGCTGCTGCAATTCCACCGCACCGCGGGCAACGATTCTGGAGACCTGGCTCCCTTGGGAAGTTTTGCCGGCCGACTGCGCCCCCGCCTCGGGGCTGAAATAGACATCCATAAAATTCGCACGCAGAACTCCGGTGGACGTCTGCGCGACGACCGCGCCGCCGAAAACAGCTTTGTGGTCGCCTTCGGCGTAAAAAAGAGTACGGCTTTGCAAACGGACAACCGAGGGCTGACCCGGTTTCGCAGGGTTGGCGCGGGGCAAATTGGTTGGGGAGTTGACGGGTGTTTGGGGACGACTCGGAGAACCAGTAAAGACGGCGTTCACCACCGCGGCATCGCCGCCCAAACCATGCGCGGAAAGCGTCGCATGCGTGCGGGAGAGTTCCAGCACGGGCGCAGAAACGGAATCGCTTGCCTGCCACAGGCGAGCCGGTTCACTGGGCTTTCCGAAAAAAGTAGTCAGATTTGTGGCGTGATCAAGATGCGCGTGATCCGCGACAACATGCACCGGGTCCGGTCCGGCAAAGACTATATTCTGTTGACCATTTCCTTGACGATAGGTGGCCTTGACACCACCGGTTGCATCGGCATTTCCGGTGGTGCGCGCAACTTCAATCAGTGCCGCGCTTAACTCTCCACTGCTTTCCTGTATGCGCGGGCTGCCGGACAGCTGCACCACCTGGCTGGCGGCGTCATACGATGCGCGCTGCGCCCTGGCGGTCGTCACCGCCGGAGTTTGGCCCGCCGGGCTCGCCGCGCTCCGCTGAACCAAAGTCACGTTTCCCAGCTGGACAGCAGACTGCAACTGCGCTGCCGGCTGCGGCGTGGGGGTATAGGCCTTTCCTTCCCCCGCCTTCGCTTTGGGTTTCGCAACTGGGCGAGGCGGAGCAAAGGTGAGCAGCAGGTTGTCGCCCTTGCTGCTCTGCGTTACCCCGGTGGGGCTCACGGTAACCAGGCTGGTGTTGCCGGTCCCTCGCAAGCTGGAAAGAACCTCCCCGTCCACCAGAGTTGCGAACAATTGATCGCCCTGTACGGTGGTGTCCTCCGGCGGCGTTTTGGCATAGAGGGCGTGTACGCTGAGGCGCGCGCCGCCTGCGGCAAGAATGTGGTCGGCCTGCGGACTGCGATCCGGTCCGGGCGAAAAGTCAATGTCGACTTGCGTGGCTTGCAGCTGGCGGGTTGTCGATTCCGGCGAATTTGCCTTACTCTTACCGGCATCGACGGGCGCCAATTTTTCTTCATCGACCACGGAAACTGCGTCGCGCAGCTGCGCGTGCCGGATGGTTGGTTGAGAGTCCAACAACAACGTGCCCGATGAGGCAGACCCATGAAGCAGCCGGGCTGCATTATTGGCCACGTAAAGTAAACCCCCATCCAGGGTCGCCCTTTCCGGCTCGCTCTTCGGGCCCAGATCAATATGCGCGATACGGGTGTTGATCTGCTGGCCGTCACTGCCGGTGAGGATCACATGCCCCTCCGCCTGGACCTGGTAAGCGGATCCATCAGCGCGGAAGGAGACGGTCGCCTGATCCGAAGACGCGTGGCTGTCGGCGTAGTCGGTTACGTCCTGAAGAAGATAGAGTAACCGGCTGGCGCGATCGAACTGAGCATGGTGGGCACGAACCGTCAGCGGATTTCCCCCTACGCTGGAATTGAAGGCCACGTCGGCGGTCAGGATCATGACTCCCGTTTGCGAGTCAAAACTGGCGCCGGTCGCGCTGCCCGCGGCGTCAGCCAGCCGAAATTCGATCTTTTCCGTGGTGCTGGCGAGCCCTGTCTGCTTGTTGAACACCAGGCCCGATGTCTTCACGTGTACCGTATTCCTGCTTTCGCCTTCCTCTTCAGGAGCTTTGCCGGCCTTCGGGCTGGGACTGGCGGATCCCTGCAAATCGATTTGGACTTCACCCATCGCTCGGGCGATGCCGTGGACCGGATCCCAATCAAAGTTGCTGCCATAGATGCGGTTGGCAGGTGCTCCCTTCGCACCGTAGAGGGTGATGCTCACGTCATGCAGCTCGGCATGGCCGTCGCTCTTGAACTGCACCGCCTTGGAGGCGTGCAGGGTGTAAATGGTGTGGCCGCCCCGTGATTCGGAATGAGTGAACCCGCTGGTGGACTGCTGGATGGTCGTCCCTAAGCCATCCGGCACATCACGGCCCAGCCTCCGCCCCTGCCAGCGGCCATAGACCAGGAAAACCGCAATGGCGGCAATCAGGGCTCCACCCAATACCAGGATCCAGGTGCGCAGCTTAGCCGGCGTCACTCGGATCTCCACTCGGATCTCCGCTCGGATCTCTGGGGCCGCTGCATTCGAGAAAGCAGCGGGCGCGCCTCTCGGTAGGAAATGGCGCGTGGAGTTCGCGATGCCGTCCAGTTCCAGAGGAAATCCGGAACACCCATAACTTTCATCTTCTCACTCCCATCATCGACCGGAGGGCGGCGATTGAAAGCTTTAAGATGAGGGGATGGCTGACCGGTTGTATTTGAGTCTGTGGTTCCCAAATTTTCGCCTCCCGGCGCTCGCCCCGGCGATCATCTCGGTATTAAAGCAATTTGGCGGAGCGGGGCACACGCCGCGGGTGCATGCTGCGGCTGCTTATCCGATTTCGTGGAACGAGGCGCCCTTCTACCAGAGGATCTATGAAGAAGATGAGGTACAGGAATCCACGCCTGAGCAAGCCGTGGCCGAGGCGACACAGATATTGCATGACGACTTCGCTTATGAATTTGAGCTCAAGTGGGACCTGTGGGTAGCGGAAACCGTGGGTGGGCTCGATCCCACCTGGAAGCAGGAGCCGGTAGTCGTCCGGGTGGTCGGGTTCGGGCCGGAGTTCGATGACGGGGCTTACGAGCAGAATGGGCAGGTCCGGGTCGATTTTGGCCTGGACACGCCCTTTCTGCTGGAAGAGGTTGAACTGGATCGGGTGGGCGCCGAGCACATAAAACGCAATGTTCAGAAGCTGGTAGAAGTGACCAACGCAATACAGGAAAACTGCGGAATAAGCAGCCGTCTGCTATGGTCCGAATCCGGTGAGAACCTGGCTCAAAAACTGATCGCCCGCCTGCAGCGGGTGAACTAGTTCCCTATTCACCCTCAACCTTATTGAGTTTGAAGCAGGTTGCCGTGGCGCACGTCCGCTCCGCGTACCCAGAAGATGACGTCCTCCGCCATGTTCGTGGCGTGATCGGCGATGCGCTCGAGGCTGCGGGAAATGAACAATAGGTTGACGGCGGATTGGGCGGCACTGGAATCCTGCGCTATGCAATCAAGAAGCACCGCCTTGGCCCTGCGGTTCATCTCATCGACTGCATCATCCATGGCCAATACGCTGGCGGCCAGTTCGGCGTCGCAATTGGTGAGCGCCTGAAGAGCCTTTCTCACCATGCTCATTGACAGCTCAGCCATGCGCGGAATGTCGATGGGAAAATCGCATGGCTGGCTCCCAGCAAGCTCCTCGGCCAGCAAAGCAATGGTCATCGACTGGTCTCCCACCCGCTCCAGGTCGGAGTTGATCTTGATTGCGGCGAGCACAAAGCGAAGATCCACGGCCATGGGCTGCTCCATGGCAAGAATATCGAGCGCCAGCTGGTCGATTTCCCGCTCCGAACGATTGATAATTGCCTCGTTCAAGCGCACATTCGCGCAGGCCGAAAGCTCCCCACGGCAATGCGCGTCCAGCGCGAACCTCAGCGTCTGTTCCGCCACACCCGCCATCTGAAGAAGGCGCTCACGAAGGTTCTCGAGTTTCTGATGAAAAGAAATCCGTGTCATCGGTAAAGCCTCCTTAAAAAAATTCTCCCTTTTGCCGTGTGTCGGGTCATCGTTCTGACGTTAAAGACGAGCGAAATAGGGGAGGGGGCGGACCTAAACTGCACCGTTTACGGCTAACAATATTAGGATCCGTTGAAATAATATATCGTCTTTAACATTCTATTAACATATCTGTTTTAGGGTGTTGAACCGAATTACACGTAGGTGGTATGCGACCAAAATCGCCGGCATCCCAAAACGAGCCGCACGTGGCTGAGAAGGAAAGAGGCTACGCTAGTTTGCGACGATCTCGGAGAAGTC
>DASRRN010000066.1:0-16723 GCA_035695685.1 Acidobacteriaceae bacterium
CAGCAGGTGGGCTCCCGAACGCAACAGGATTTCGCTGGCCCGCGCCACCACGTTCCTCGAGGCTTGTCCGTAACGCAGAACCAATACCACTCCATCACTGATGGATACCAACACCGCTGCGTCGGTTACCGTCAGCACTGGCGGGGTATCGATCAGGATAAAGTCGTAATTTGCGCGCAATCCCTCGACCAGCCTTTGCATTTGCAGCGAGCCCAGCAATTCGGCCGGCATGGGAGCAACCGGGCCAGCGGGTAATACGTGCAGGGACGGCACACCTGGCACCGAAACGATCGCCTCTTGCAGCGCGGTCTTGCCGGTCAACACGGAAGTGAGCCCAATCTTGTTGGCAATCCTGAAGCGAAGATGTACCGATGGCCGTCTCAGGTCAGAGTCGATCAACAGCACACGGGCGCCATTGAGCGCAAAGACGATCGATTCCAGGGTGGTGACCGACGTCTTGCCTTCGGAGGGCTTGGCACTGCTGATCAGGACGACCTGGGGCGGAGTCCCTGCGCGGGAGAGAAGGATGGTGGTGCGCAGCGCGCGATAAGCTTCGGCTAGCCGTGACCAGGCGCCGGGAATCGGGGAGGTAGCATCCCTGACAAAAGTTTCTGGTGAGAGCAGCTTCGAGTCGACCTGGGGAACGACGCCCAGCATCGGCAGGCCAAGGCGCTCTTCGATGTCATAAATAGTCTTGATATTCGTATCCAGAGCTTCCACCAGGAAGGCCAGGACCAGGCCGAAGCCGAGGCCGCAGAGCAGGCCGAGGCTCAGGTTAACCGACTTGCGCGGGAAACTGGGGAAGTCCGGAGCATCGGCAGGGTCAATGCGGCGGATATTGGTGGAGTGCAGGCCGGCGATGATGCCTGCCTCCTGGAGGCGCTGCTGCAGGCCGTCGTACAACGCTCGATTGGCTTCATATTCCCGGCGAGCGAGCGAGTATTCGACCGCCTTCGAGTTGCCACTGTAAGCGCTGCTTTTTTCCTGATCTAATCTTCTCTGCAGGGCATCCTGATTTTCCTTGGCCGCATTTACTTCCTGCTTGGCCCGAGCAAGAACAGTGCCTTGCTCCACCTTCATGCTCTGCTCAACCTCAGCGAGTTCTGAGCGTATCTCCAGCAGCCGGGGGTTCTTGGCGCCATACTTGGCGCTTAGGTTTGCATTTTCAGCCTGCAGGGCGGTCATTCTTTCTTTAAGCCCCATCAGGATAGGGTCTCCGCTCAGGGTGGCCAGCACGTCGGGCGGAGCACTTTGCAGAGTGATCAACTTGGCCTGCGCGACCAGCCGCTGCGATTCAGCCGTGGTTACATCGTGGCTGATATCGACCAACCGCGAAAGCACAATGCTCTGCGTCTGATCGATGCCCACCAAGCCAATATCTCTCTGCACCGTGAGCATGTGCTCCTGGCTTAATTCCAGGCGAGTTTTAAGGTCACCTAACTGCTGCGACAACCAGAGTGAGACCTCTTTGGTCGCCGCATAGTTTTCACTGAAGTTGTGCTGCACGTAGTTGTCGATGAGGGTGTTGCAAATGAGTGCGGCAAGCTCGGGATTGCGCGCCGTGAAACTGAGGTCGAGGATATTTGTGTGTCCGAAGCGCTCGGCCGCCAGCCCCCCTTCAAACATCCCGATCAGGGCATGTCGATCCTGGATTTTGGATAGATCCCAGACGTGGTTGGGCCCCAGCGGCAAAAAATCCTTGTTCTGATCCAGGCGCAGCGACTTGATGGTCTGCATCGCCAGGGTCGAACTCTTCAGGATTGCAATTTCCGTATCCAGCTTGGAGACGTCGATGTATCCGCTGTCGTAGCCACCGCCGGTGTCCACACGGAACTGATCGGCAGTATCCTGTGTAATCTCGATGTTCGCTGTGGAGCGGTATTCTTTGGGAGAGGTGACATTCTCAATGTATCCCGCCCCTGTGCCGAGAAGAGCGCAGGTCAGCACCAGCCATAAATATTTCCTGGCAATCAGAAGGAAGTGCTGCAGCGTCTGACCGTCGTTCAATCCGAGGGAGAGAAAAGAACGCTCGCGTTCGCTTGGTTCGCGATACTCGGGTAATACGACCGGTTCCGATGGTGGGGGATAAATACTCATGCGCTTGGCAGTTCACCGAATCGGTTGGTTGGAGGTGTCAAGTGGTGGACGTCCCTCGATTTCAACCTCCACCTGCCGGAAAGTGGTCGGACTCTTTCCCTTTAGAGTCCAAATTATAGAGTGCCGCGGGCCGGTTCACCAATCTTTCTCGCGCGGTGAACCACTGTGCTCAGCGGGTTCGTTCGTCCGGCAAGGGTAAGCCCGAAAGTCCTTTTCCACCGCCTGGGCACCGGCTAATGCATTTTCACTTCTGGTGTATACAAAGCAACCACTCCCGACGCGGCTTTTCCTCAAGAAAGACGCACATCGTTACACCTTCCTGCGCAGAGTAGAAGTGAAAATGCTCTAGCTTCTGCGCATGCGGGCCCGGATCGCGGACTCGACCGCGCCGGGATGGGTAAGGATGCGCTCCACCCGGAACAGGTAGCCACGCAGCGTATCCACAGCCGTCCATCGGCGTCCACGGGAAAGCGAAAACATGCGATCCGCGTCTGCTTTCATCATTTCACTATGGCGGCGCGAGCCGGTGATCGACTGCGCATGGATGCGAAACAGTGCCAGGTCATGGTTGAGGTATTTGATCTTTGCGCCCCCCCGAACCATATCCACCAGAAGTTCCCCATCCCAGCAGGAGCGATTGTTCACGTTAAATCCTCCCACTCTCGTAAACGCCGAGCGGCGGAAAAACGTCGCCTGCTGCAGCCAGGTGGCTCCTCCATAGAAATATCGATCCAGGGTAAAACCGGCTGCCCGAATGCGGCGAATGCGTTTGCCTTCGGAGTCGACAATGAAGCCGTTACCCATGACGACGTCGCAATCGGGATTCTGCTCGAAGGCCCGGCTGACGCTCTTCATCGCCCCCGGCAACAAGACATCGTCGGAGTTGAGAAAGCCGTAAATATCGCCGGAGGCGCGCTGAAACCCCTTGTTCAGCCCGTCGGCGGCTCCGTTGTCGGGCTCAAAAATCATGCTCGCGAGGTGGGTGCGAAAGCTTTCGATCAGTTCCCGGCTCCCATCGGTCGAACCCGGATCCACCAGGATGTATTCAATCGCAGGATAATCCTGTGCCAGCACCGAAGTGATAGCTTCCTCCAAGTACTGCCGCTGATTGAAGGAGATGGTAACCACGCTGAACTTCATCGGCACGTCACGACCCTGGGCTCTCCCGGGAAGGGGATGTGGAGCAACACTTTCTAACGCGAGTAGAAAAACGCCTGTGTGGCAAATCCCACGGCAGCCGTCAAAGCAGTTTTTCCAGCTGCCTTGAGTGTGCTCGGGGGAATGAAGAGAATGTCGTCCGGCTGCATGGTAATGTCCACCGTCCGTCCTCGCAGCACATCTTCAAGCTTGACCTTTTGCACCACCCTGGTTCCACTTCCCGAACTTCTCAGCAGGAGCGTTCGTTGCGGATAGGAGTTCGGTTTGGTTCCCTGGGCCAGCGCGATGACTTCCGAGAGTGTCGTGTGATTTGATTCGCACAGCGGGAAGGCTCCCGGCCGCCCTACGTTGCCGCCCACGTAAACCACGCCGCAACGGCTAACCAGTATGGTTTCTCCGGTCTTGATCTCCAGTTCGGCATTATTGTTCTCGCGCAGCGTCGGGTCCCATAAGACGGTCTGTGGATTTTTCATCGAGCCGGAAGGGAAGATCTCGATGACGTGTCCCGCCCGGTCGTTTACGCCGCCCGCCTCGGTCAGCATATCGACCAGGCGCTTCCTTCCGGCCAAAGTGTAGATGCCGGGAGTCTTTACCTCGCCCATCACGGTTACGCTGTAACCGAACTGTTGCGTGGTCACAATCACGCGGGGATCGCGCAGGATCTGCTGTTGCACAAAGAGGCGGGCAATTGCCTGTGCCGCCTCGATGGAAGTCATTCCTGCTATTCGGAAAAGACCTGCGTACGGCAGCGCGATTTGCCCGGCGGGCGAGACGGGCATTCTCACGGAGTATTCCGGGGCATCGAAGATCTGCACCTCGACGATATCCCCCGGGCGGATGGGCCCATAGCCCAGGCCTGCTCCCGAAGCCGGGCCGATCGTCGCCGCGTCTCTCGAAGGACGGGTCGGACCGGCCGGCGCAGGCGCGTTCGATTGAGGGAAAATAGGCTCCAGCGGAGTATTCGCGGAAGGGGTGGGCGCAGGCGTGATCGCAACCGGGGCCGAACTCTGAGAAGAAAGACCGCCATTATCTTGTTCCTGAGCCTGGCTGGGACTCAGGGCGCCTACCGAGACCAGGAATGCAATCGTTGCCCAAGGTACGAGGTGCCAGGCACCCGCCATTGCCGGCTTAAGAGTTCGCAAGACAGGCTGCATCGTTGAGAGCATTTCTCCTGTAGGCCTACCCCATCACAGTAACAGGAGAAATGGGCGAAATCATTCCTGCCGTTGGGTATGGAGTCCAATTCATTACGTGGCGGCACTGCCTGGCTCTCGTCCCATTCGCCGTTTCAACCGCTGTGCCGGAACGCCTCCATACACGGTCCAGGGCTCAAGATCTCGCGTGGCCAGGGAAGCGAGACCAAGCACCGCTCCTTCGCCGACGTTCACCCCTGGACAAACAGATGCGCGCGCACATACCCACGAGTACGCGCCTACGCTCATCGGGAAGGAGATGAGGGGAAACGCCGGGTCGTTGTAGTCGTGCGTGGCTCCACAGATGTAGGCCTGCTGGGAAATGATGGCGTGCGATCCCAAGGAGACGGGTGATGGATTGTATATCTCCGCCTCGTCGCCCAGACTCACCCCGTCGTCGCACTCCAGATTCCAGGGAGCCCATATCCGGCTCTTGGGATAAAAGTGACAATGCGGTCCAAGCTTAGCGCCGAAGCAGCGCAAGAGAAAAGCACGCCAGGAGTGAAAGGGGCGGGGTGATGTGCGAAACAAGAGAGTCCATACTATGGACCACGCAAGCCTGCCCATGCGATTCGAGATGGAAAACGAAGGCCTGAGGTAGGGGTCGGCGGATTGAGTGGCTCGGTGCATCTTAACTTCACGATGACATCAGAGGGGGAGGTTTCCGTCTGACCAGGAGAGGAGGAAATCCCACACCTCACTTCTTCCGCGAGATGAGAGGCGTCTCCTCTTTGGCAAGAAGAAAACCTGGAGGGCCGCTTAGCTCACCGTACCCGGAATAGAACGCCGAAGCTAAGAGTATACGGCTTGAGCTTGGAGTCGACATAAACACCGGGTTGCCCAGGAATAAATCCCGGAGGATAGTAGTGGTTCCCCAGATCCCAAAGCTGGTACTGAAAGTCCACCATACGAAAATTCACCACTCGACTTTTATGGTAGTCGACGCCGCCGCCGAACTCGTAAACAATGCTGTTGTCGGTCTGACCCGTACTGTAGGTGATGTTCCCTGGGCCAATCATGAAGTCGCCATAGGGACGAAAGCGGCGGTAGATGTAGTGAAGTTCAGGACCGAACATAAAGGTCCGTTGTTTCCCCACCGCAGTGCCGGTGCTGTAGGTGAAACGCGCTCCCACCGCCGGCTGACCAAACACGAACCGGCCGAGGCGGAAGTCCGCGCCCGCCGAAAATCCCTGGTTCCAGCCATTGGCGTCCTCGAAGCTGGCGGGTGGGGGATTTGAGGGCGGATAGTCGAGAAGAGAATTGAAGTCGGTCTTAACGAGCGTATAGGTCCCATAAACGTTGATTTGACTTCCGCCACCCTTGATCGCGGGTACAACCTGGGCATCCAATGCATTCGGCAGCATGGCTCCCGCCACGAGAACTGCCAAAGCTAGTGCTCTAGAGAGAAGTCGCATGTTAGCCGCCCGTGAAATCAAATGTTGATACCTTCGGTGTCTGGAGATCTCGGAAAGCCAGGGCAAAAATAGCCCATTCGCTCCCTGGTTAAGGCTTCCATCTCGTCACGCAGTACAGACATAATTAGAGCATGCGCTGCATCCAATCGTTTCTACCAAGTAACCTCGCTGGTTACAAATCCAACAATAGTTGCAGCGCTAGTACACAATATGATGCCCAAAGGGCGGCTTGCGGTGTGATTCCCAATCCGAAACTCTACTAGAGAAACCCACTCTCGAAGCTGGAAGAACGAAATCCTCGCAGCACATCTTGCATCAAAGCGCGAAGCTCGTTTTCTTTTGCAACAGCACTTCTACTGATGCACGTTCAGGGTAATCAAAACGTATTCATCTGTCTAGAAGAGAAACAATGCTGTCCCGGAACAGAACAGTGCTAACAATTAGCGCGCGAGGTACCGTATCAATTAGACGCGATCAGAACGGAGACCCATCGTGGTAGGCTTTACACGGCTAGCGTGTGCGCAGCAGTGACTGATGCCCGGGGCCCCGCGAAAGATCAGTCCGGAACCTCTCAGGGTAATAACACGAAGAGTACGCAAGACGTCGTGAAATTTCATCAGAGTTCGCGACCTGAACCCGCGCAGTTCGTTCCAGCGGCAATGCAGCGTTTCATCAACGATCTATCCTGTTACCGTGGTATTGATGAGTCAAGCAACCCCTCCGGGGTGGTGAGCCTTATCGTTCAATGGTCTTTGATGGCAAGCAGCTGGAGCTTTCATGCCTAAAACCGCTTTACTCATCGGCGCCGGGCCCGCGGGGCTCACGGCCGCCCTGGAGTTCCTCCGCCGTTCCGAGGTGTATCCCATCGTGCTAGAGGCCAGCCACGAGATCGGTGGCATCTCGCGCACCGTCCGTCATAACGGCAACCGCATCGACATTGGAGGGCATCGATTTTTCTCCAAATCAGACCGAGTGATGAACTGGTGGATGGATTTGATGCCACCCGAGGCCACGGCGGATGCCGAGCATGCGCTACGGCACCAAAATAAGCAGCGAACCCTCAAAACCACAGGTCCTGGGGCATCTCCGGAGACTACGGATCTGGTGATGCTGGTGCGCCCGCGGAAAAGCCGCATTTACTTTTTGCGCCGCTTCTTTGACTACCCCATCAAGCTGACCGGGGACACACTTGGCAAGCTCGGCATGGTTCGCACCCTGAAAATCGGTGTCAGCTACCTAATGGCCAGGCTCTTTCCACGCAAGGTGGAAAAGTCGCTGGAAGACTTTCTGGTGAACCGCTTCGGCCGCCAGCTGTACCTCACTTTCTTCAAGTCTTACACCGAGAAAGTCTGGGGCGTGCCCTGCGAGTCGATCAGCGCCGAATGGGGGGCGCAGCGGATCAAGGGACTGTCGCTCACTACCGCCGTTCTTCATTTCCTCAAGAAGGCCTTTGCTTCGAAAAAGGACGAGGCGATCCAGCAGAAGGGGACCGAGACGTCACTGATTGAGAAATTTCTCTACCCGAAATATGGCCCGGGTCAGCTGTGGGAGTACGCCGCCGATCAGATCCGCAAGCAGGGAGGAGAGATTCTTCTTGGTTGGCGGGCCGCCCGGTTATTCGTAGAGGCGGATACAATCACTGCCGTTGAGGCGGTCAGCGATACCGGGCTAAGGCGTACATTCTCAGCCGACTATGTCTTCTCCACCATGCCGGTACGTGAACTGATTGACGCTATGGATACCCCGATACCGGAACAGGTCCGAGAAGTGAGTGACGGCCTGCAATATCGCGACTTCATCACCGTGGGGCTTCTGGTCGACCACCTGACGGTGCGCGAAGCGGATGGAGGTCCGCTTAGGGACAACTGGATTTATATCCAGGAGCCGGATGTACTGGTAGGGCGGCTACAAATCTTCAACAACTGGAGCCCATATATGGTTGCCGACCCCAGCAAGACCTGGATCGGCCTTGAGTATTTCTGCTACCAGACGGATGCCCTATGGAAGATGGCAGATGAGGATTTGAAGAATTTTGCCATTGCCGAGGTGGAAAAAATTGGAATCCTGCGGGCTCGCGATGTAACCGATGCACATGTGGTGCGGGTGCCTAAGACCTACCCAGCCTATTTTGGTACCTACGACCGATTCCACATCATTCGCGAGTTCCTTGATCGCTTCCATAATTTGTACCTGGTTGGGCGAAATGGGATGCACAAGTACAACAATCAGGACCATTCCATGCTGACCGCCATGACCGCGGTCGATAACATCATCGCCGGCGTTCGGGACAAGGACAATGTCTGGTCCATCAACACGGAGATGGAATATCATGAGGAGGAAGCCAAGGACGAAGCCAAGGACGAATCTCGGACCTCAAGCTCCCGCACCAAGAACACGGACAGTGTAGGGGCCGCCGTTTAAGCACTGATCCGGTGAAGAAAAAATGGACCCGAGTGGTCTGCCCGGCCCGGGAATAAAAGCCTAGGTAGAGGTTTTATTAGCAGGGGCTCATTTCGCGGCAACTTTGTCCGCGTTTCAACCGGCTCTTTGGTGTCAATCTTGCACGATTTGAGTATGGCTTTCCCCTTAGATTCGTAGTTACATCAAGGCATTTGATGCTAAAGCGGAGTCCAGAGACAAGATGAGCGAATCCATTGCGATCACGGTAGTCGGATCGGGCTATGTTGGTTTGGTGGCGGCCGCATGCTTTGCTGAAATCGGCCACCGGGTGCTGTGCGTCGACAACGATGAAGATAAGGTAAACAAGCTTAACCAGGGCCTGGTGCCGATTCATGAGGAGTTCCTCCCCGAGTTGCTGGGCAGGCATCGTTCCAGTGGCCAGGTTCAGTTCACTACCGACCTTGGCCACGCCACACAGGCGTCGCAGGTCATCTTCATCGCTGTGGGCACACCGCAAAGTGAGACCGGCAACGCTGATCTGTCCTATGTAGACGCGGTGGCCAGCGAGATTGCCCGTTCTATTCACTCCTACAAAGTCATCGTCGAGAAGAGCACTGTGCCGGTTTACACCAACGACTGGATTCGACGCACGATTGAACGGAATGGTGTCTCGAGGTCGCTATTTGACGTGACTTCGAATCCCGAATTCCTTCGCGAAGGCACCGCGGTCAAGGATTTTCTCCATCCGGACCGCATTGTTCTCGGCGCCGATAGTGAGACGGCCGCGGGATTGCTGGCCGCCATTTACGAGCCTCTCACTTCGGGCAGCTACTACGACCGGTCCGACGCCGTTCCCGGTCATCGGTCCGCCGCCGATCTCCCGCCGATTCTGCAGACCTCAACCAAGGCGGCGGAGATCATCAAGCACGCCTCGAATGCTTTCCTGGCCATGAAGATCTCCTTTATCAATGTGGTCGCCAACCTGTGCGAGGCGGTCGATGCGGACGTGGAACATGTGGCGCGCGGCATGGGAATGGATAAGCGGATCGGCAAGCGATTCCTGAGCGCCGGCATCGGTTATGGGGGCTCGTGTTTCCCCAAGGATGTCGCCGCGTTTCGCTACGTCGCGCAGCAGCTGGGTATCGACTTTAGCCTGCTGGAAGAAGTGGAAAAGATCAATGAACTGCAGAAAGAGCGGTTCTTTCAGAAGATTCGCTCCGCATTGTGGACCCTGCGAAAGAAACGTCTCGGCGTGCTCGGTCTGGCCTTCAAAGGGGGTACGGATGATATTCGCGAGTCCCCGGCGCTCGAAATCATCCGCATGCTGCTCGATGCGGGTGCCACCATCTGTGCCCATGACCCGGCCGCTATCGAGCGGGCAAAGGTCGAAATGCCGCCCCATGCCAATCTGCAATACACCGACGATCCATATGCAGCCGCGGACAATGCCGATGCCTTATTGATCCTCACCGACTGGGTGGAATTCACTCGCCTGGACCTTAAACGGCTGCGATACACCCTGCGCTATCCCATCATCATCGATGGCCGCAACCTTTTCGACCCCTGGGTCATGCAGGATCTCGGCTTCACCTATCTGAGTGTAGGCAGGCCTTCCCAGCACACCTCGGTCGAATCGGCATCGACCAAGCGCTGGCCTTAAGATCTGTTCGTTCGATTTTCCGGATCGACTCTAAGACGGGGGAAACCGTATTTTGACGACTCATCGTGTCCTGGTCACCGGCGCAGCCGGCTTCCTAGGCTCTCATCTGTGCGACGCCCTTCTGGCCCAGGGCCATCATGTGGTGGGCGTAGACAATTTTGCTACCGGACGAGCTGCCAACCTGACTGGCCTGAAGAATGACTCACGATTCACCCTGGTAGAGCAGGATATCTGCCAGCCGTTCGACTTGGGAAAGGTCGATTATCTGTTCAACTTCGCGTCCCCTGCCAGCCCTGCGGATTACGCCCGGCTCGGTCCAGAGACGCTGAATGTCGGCTCCCAGGGGACCAGGAATGTTCTTGATCTGGCGCGCAAATATCAAGCCGGTTTTCTGCACGCCTCCACCTCCGAGTGCTACGGCGACCCCGACGTTCATCCGCAGACGGAAAGCTATTGGGGCCGCGTAAACCCGATTGGGCCGCGTTCGGTCTACGACGAGGCCAAGCGGTTTTCCGAAGCCCTCATCATGGCCTACCACCGGTACTACGGTGTTGACACCCGTATGGTACGCATCTTCAATACCTACGGGCCGCGCTTGCAGCCGACCGACGGGCGCGTCATTTCCAACCTGATGATCCAGGCGCTGCTCGATGAAGATCTCACTATTTATGGCGACGGCACCCAAACCAGAAGCTTCTGCTACGTGTCCGATTTGATAGCGGGCATTGTTCTTCTCTCGCGTTCGAGCGAGCATCTTCCCATGAACATTGGCAACCCGGTGGAATGGACGATCAAGGATTGTGCTCGCGAGATTTTGGCGGTCACGGGCTCGCGCAGCAAGATCCGCTTCGAGCCCTTGCCGGTCGACGACCCTATGCAGCGCTGCCCCGATATCACCAAGGCAAAAGCCCTGCTAGGCTGGGAGCCAAAGATCGGTCTCCGGCAGGGTCTCGAATTGTCCCTTGATTATTTTCGGGCCAGCTTGCCCACGCGCACTTAGTCAGAGGTGAGTGATGAACAATTTGTCGCCCATTCTGGTCACGGGCGGAGCTGGCTTTATTGGGTCGAACTTCGTGCTGGACTGGCTCGGCCTGGTGGGCACCCCGGTCGTTAACCTCGATAAGCTCACGTATGCCGGCAATTTACAGAACCTGGTTTCAGTGGAGCGGCATTCCGGTTACCACTTCGAGCAGGGCGATATCTGCGACCCGACATTTCTCCATCATTTGCTCGACCGCTATCAACCGCGCGCCATTTTGCATTTTGCGGCGGAGAGTCATGTCGACCGTTCGCTCTCCGGCCCGGAGGCATTCGTCCGGACCAACGTGGAAGGTACGTTCCGGCTGCTTGAAGCCGCCCGGGCATATGTGGGCAAAAGCTCTCCGGAGGACCGGCAGAAGTTTCGTTTTTTGCATGTCTCGACCGACGAGGTTTACGGCACGCTCCATCCTCACGATCCGCCGTTCCATGAGACCACTGCGTATGCGCCCAACAGTCCCTACGCCGCCTCCAAGGCAGCCTCGGACCACCTGGTGCGCGCCTACGTGCATAGCTACGGCTTGCCGGCGGTTACCACCAACTGCTCCAACAACTACGGTCCCTATCAGTTTCCAGAGAAGCTTTTGCCGCTGATGATTACCAATGCGGTCGCCGGCAAACCACTGCCGGTGTACGGCGATGGCCGGCAGGTGCGCGATTGGCTTTACGTAGGCGATCATTGCTCGGCTCTGCGGGTGGTGTTGGAGCGCGGGGAGATCGGGGAAACCTACAATATCGGCGGCAGCAATGAGCAGGCCAATCTCGATACAGTGGAGTTGCTTTGCAGGCTCCTCGATGAGCTGTTGCCCAATTCGCCCCATGTGCCCCATCGCAATTTAATCAGTTTCGTGACCGACCGGCCCGGCCACGACAGGCGTTATGCCATCAACGCGGGCAAGATTGAACGTCAGCTTGGTTGGCGTCCCGCCGAGACCTTCTCTTCGGGTCTGCGCCGCACAGTTAAGTGGTATCTCGCGCATCAGGACTGGGTCGAGCAGGTGACCAGCGGCGCCTATCGCCAGTGGATCGATCTGAACTATGCTCATCGCGGAGGCGCTGCGCGATGAAGGGCATCATCCTTGCCGGCGGGTCCGGGACCCGCCTCTATCCCGTCACCCATGTTGTCTCCAAGCAATTGCTTCCCGTTTACGACAAGCCGATGATCTACTATCCGCTGTCGGTCCTTATGCTGGCCGGTATTCGCGAGGTTCTGATCATCTCTACCCCGGCGGACACGGCGCTTTTCGAGCGGCTTCTGGGGACCGGAGAGCAGTGGGGGATTTCCTTTAAATACGCGGTGCAGCCTTCCCCGGACGGCTTGGCGCAGTCGCTGATTATCGGCGAACAGTTTATCGGCGGTGCGCCGTGTTCGCTGATTCTTGGGGACAACATCTTCTACGGTCACGATTTTGCCCATAGTCTGCAGCAGGCGGCGCAGATCGAGGATGGTGCGGTCGTCTTTGCCTATCCCGTCTCTGATCCAGAGCGTTACGGGGTAGTGGAGTTCGATGCTTCCGGCCGCGCGTTGTCGATTGAAGAAAAACCAGACAAGCCAAAATCGCGTTATGCGGTCACCGGGTTATATTTTTTTGATGGCTCCGCCTCTCAGGTTGCTCGCCAGATCGCGCCTTCCGCGCGCGGTGAATTGGAAATCACCGATGTCAATCGCTGGTACCTGGAGCGGGGCAAGCTGCGTACCCAAGTTCTGGGACGCGGCTTCGCGTGGCTCGACACCGGTACCCATGACTCTCTGATCGAAGCCGCTATCTTTATCGAAACCATCGAGAAGCGCCAAGGGCTCAAGGTTGCCTGCCCGGAAGAGATCGCCTATCGCCTGGGTTGGATCGACGCCGCAGGCCTGGAAAAGCTAATCGCCAGGGTAGCGAAGAGTGGCTACGGAAGATATCTTCGCTCGGTTCTGGACGAGCGCGTTTTTTAAGCGCTGTCCTGACCACAATCGACGGGTGCCCCATATCTCGCTCGTTTTTCGCGAGATGTGGGATGCCACAGCCCTATCTCCGCGACTCTCAGCCCTCGTTGATACCCTGCGGTTGCGCTTCTCGGCTCGCTAGCTAGGGTCGGGGACGCAAAGCCCCCAGAAAATCCTCTACCGGCCTGGTGTTCAGGACGTCTGCCTTCGTCAGCCAGGCGCGTCGCAATTGCCGGACTCCATAGAGCATCGCGTCCAGATGGCTGATGTGATGCGAATCGGTATTGATCACAATGTTGCAACCCAGCTCTCGGGCGCGGCGCAAATCGATGTCACAAAGATCAAGCCGGTCTGGATACGCATTGTGTTCTACCGCCACGCCGGCCTTCGCCGCCTGCTTGAGCACTGCCGTCAAATCCATTTCGTAACTATCCCTGCGTAGCAATAAGCGCCCCGTCAGGTGGCCAAGAATCCTGATGTAGGGATTCTCCAAAGCCTTGAGTAGACGCTCCGTCATCTGTTCTCTGGGCTGGTGGAAAAGAGAGTGGACGCTGGCGATCACCACGTCCATCTGCGCCAGTACTTCCTGCGAGAGGTCGATTTCCCCATCGCCCAGAATGTCGACTTCAATCCCCGCCAGCACCCGGATGCGGCCTTCCATCCGCGCATCGACCTCGCGAATCTGTTTCACATGATCGAGCGCGCGCTGGTCATCGAGTCCGTTGACCATGGCCAGATTTTTTGAATGATCGGTAATCGCAATGTATTCGTAGCCCCGCGCGATGCCTGCTTCGGCCATCTCGAGGATGGTATTTCGGCCGTCTGTGGCCTGGGTGTGCATATGCACATCGCCGCGCAGGTCACTGGCTTCGATCAGCCGAGGCAGGCGGTGCTCCGCGGCGGCTTCTATTTCGCCCTGGTTTTCGCGTAGCTCGGGGGGAATCCAATCGAGGCCCAGAGCCTGATAAATCTCGTCTTCGGATGCGGCGGCTACCACCACTCCATCGTCCAAACGTGCCAGCGCATATTCGCTCAAGGTATAGCCGCGCTTCAGCGCACGCTGGCGTACTGAAACATTGTGCATTTTCGAACCCGTGAAGTATTGCAGTGCCGCTCCATACGACGCCTTGGGCAATAAACGTACGTCTACCTGGAGCCCGCTGCGCAAACGGAAGCTCACTTTGTTCTGGCCCTTCGCCAGCAGCTCAGCAATTGGGGGATAGCTTGCCGTGTACTCGACTGCGGCGGCAACCGCCTCTTCAGTGCAAGCTGGACC
This sequence comes from Acidobacteriaceae bacterium, assembly GCA_035695685.1. Classification (GTDB taxonomy): domain Bacteria; phylum Acidobacteriota; class Terriglobia; order Terriglobales; family Acidobacteriaceae; genus PALSA-350. Next base: position 14,168 of record DASRRN010000066.1, read on the forward strand.
GGTTACCAGTAGGTCCAGATCGCCCACGGTTTCCCGTCCTCGACGCAGGGACCCCGCCGGCATTACCTGTTCGATCCCCGGGAACCGCTCCAGGTAGAGGGTCACTCGTTCCGCAGCGGCTTCAGCATCGTCGAGCAGAAAGCGGCCGCTATTCTTGCGATATTCAGCGATCCCTCGGGACAACTTCTCGATCAGTTTTTGTCCAAAACGGGGCAGAGTTGCAAGCTTCCCGGCGTCGATCGCAGCCTGCAACTGTTCTACATCGCTAACCTGAAGCGCCTCCCACAGCAGTGCCACTGTCTTCGGTCCCATGCCGGGCAGCTTGAGCAATTCCAGCATGGTGGGCCGATATTTGGTCAGCAGTTCGTCGCGTAGCTTCATGCTTCCGCGGGTTTCGATTTCCTGGATGTTCGCCGCCATGCCTTTGCCGATTCCCTGAATGGCAAGCAACCGGTCCGGCTCGTTCACGAAAGAACTGAGTTGTTCGGTACTGTTCTCAACCGCTTCCGCGGCCCGCCGGTAAGAGCGGATACGAAAAGGATCGCCGGCTGCAATCTCCAGCAGGTCAGCGGTTTCGCCCAACAGCTGCGCAATGGATTTGTTGTCCATTCAATGGACATTAAACCATCTTCTGAGACACAGGCGACCGACGCACTGAGGATTCAGCGCGTAGCGGCCCTACATCACGCGCAGTAATACATGCGAGATGGGGCCCCTTGATTCGCTGGCACATCTACGGCGTGAGGCGCTAGGCTACTTCTCGAACTCGAGTAACGGAATCAGCTTGAGGTCCCTTCTGCCCCTGAACGATGTCGAATTCCACTTCGTCACCTTCCTTTAAGCTCTTGTATCCATCGAGTTGAATCGCGCTGTAGTGAACAAACACATCAGGGCCGTCGTCCCGGCCGATAAAGCCGTAACCCTTCGCGTTGTTGAACCACTTGACTTTGCCTTTGTATTGAGCCACTAGCCTGTCGACCTTCCTTGATGCGGATCGAGCATGAAGAGAACAACGCTCTCCTTTACAGACGCATCACAGGGTCGATTGGTTTTCCCCAAATCTCGGGCGACTTGCGTGCCGCTTTCAATGAAGGCCGCGGACAAGTGCCCTATTTTCTGTTCTTTTTCTTCTCAGCTTGCCTCAGCCGTTCATAAAGCATGACTGAAATCAGCGTCTTACCGTCGTGGATCTTGCCCTCATCGATCATGCCGAGCACCCTGGACAGGGGGATCATTTCGATCTCAAGTTGCTCGTCGTACTCCGGTTGCGCTTCTCCCAGGGTCAGGCCCTCAGCAGTAAACACCTGCATGAACTCACCCAAAAAGCCGGGACTCGCAAAGTAGCGCAGTATTTTTCGCCAGCGCTTCGCCTTGAAGCCTGTTTCCTCCAGCAGTTCACGCTTGGCCCCGGCCAGCGCATCCTCTCCCTCCTCCATTTTTCCCGCGGGAACCTCGAGCAAATACTCCTTCGCGGCGTGGCGATATTGGCGCTCCATCACGATCATTGGGTCTCGCTTGCTTTTCGCATCATCGATTGCCAGGATCACTACCGATCCGTTGTGCCGTACCACATCGCGGGTCACTTCCCGCCCGTTCTCGATGATCTTGTCGCTGTATACGCGAAAGAGAGGGCCGTCATAGCTCAACGTTGATGAGACCACCTCCACGTTGGGTTTGTTCTTGCCGGATGCTTTTCTCGCCATGCCACTCCTTTACTGTGCCGGACAATTTTAAAGTACTATCCGGTATGCAACGCAGCGTTTCCGTCATTGGACTCGGCAACTGGGGCAGCTCGCTGGCCCACGCTCTCCGCGTCACCGGGGTTGGGCTGCACGAGGTCATCGTGGGCAGCGGGCGCTCCGTGGTTGGCCGCGCAGCCCGCTCCCTGCCGCTGACCACGCTCGACCGTGCTCAACTTGAAGCCGATGTCCTTTGGGTATGCGTGCCGGATGCCGCGATCCCACAGGTAACCAGCCGCCTGCTGAGGCGGGTTGGGAAACGCGGGCTTGCGGGGCAAATCGTCGTTCATTCCAGCGGCGCCGTCAGTGCGCAGGTGTTGCAAGCAGCCGCCCACGCTGGCGCCTCCGTGGCCTCGGTGCATCCCGTGATGAGCTTTCCCACCCGCGTCCCGGTTTCGCTCCAGGGAGTGCCGTTTGGCGTCGAAGCAGATGCCCATAGCCGTCGCATCCTGAACGCGATTGTCCGCCAGATCGGCGGTCGCCCATTTGCGATCAAGGCTGAGAGCAAGGTGCTCTACCATGCGGTAGGCGTGCTGTCGTCGCCGCTGCTGGTCAGCCATCTGGCCGCGGCCCAGGATGTGGCTGCACTGGCCGGATTCAGCAGCCGCCAGGCACGAAGGCTGATAGAGCCCATTGTCCGGGCTACCCTCGACAACTTCTTTCTCAGGGGCGCCGCCAAGAGCTTCAGCGGGCCAATTGCCCGGGGAGACGTGCAGACAATTGATCTGCATCTTCAGGCCCTTAAGCCCCATCCTATGTTGGCGGGCGTGTATCGCTCGCTGGCGCTGTATGCTCTTGAAGCTTTACCCGGTCCCGG
>DASRRN010000067.1:0-6030 GCA_035695685.1 Acidobacteriaceae bacterium
CAGGACCTGGGGATTTTACGATGTGCTCTTTCGCGGCCGGCCCTTCAGCTTCCAGCGGCCGTACGGCTCCTATGTAATGGAGAATGTGCTCTTCAAAATCAGTTATCCGGCTGAGTTTCACGCGCAGACCGCTGTAGAAGCGGCTATGGCGCTGCGCAAAAAGTTGCTTGAAGCTGGAAAGTCGGCAGACGACATCAGCTCCATCCAGCTTCGTACCCACGAGGCCTGCCTCCGCATCATCGATAAGAAGGGACCGCTGAACAATCCGGCCGACCGCGATCACTGCGTCCAGTACATGGTGGCCGTTCCCCTCATCTTTGGTCATCTGACTGCTTCCGATTATGAAGACGGGTTTGCTGCAGACCCGCGCATCGATCGGCTGCGGGAAAAGATGCAATGCAGCGAGGAGCCCACTTTTACCGCCGACTACCACGATCCGGAGAAACGCTCCATCGCCAATTCACTGACCGTGTCTTTCCGTGACGGCAGCACGATGACGGAGACGGTTGAATATCCTCTTGGCCACCGTCGCCGTAGAAGCGAGGGCATCCCGCTGCTGGAAGAGAAGTTCCGCATCAATCTTGCGCGCCGATTTGTGCCCCAACGGCAGCAGGCGATCCTGAAGGTCTCGCTCGACCAGCCGGCACTCGAGCGCATGCCGGTGCAAGAGTATGTGGATCTGTACGCCCTATGAGGGCTCAGCATGGCGTGGGAACCCTCATTTCCAAACAGCGTGAAAAGGGAATCGGACGGGTGCCCCACGTTCGCTCAAGCGTACGTGGGCCGAAAACGATGGGGCGTAGCCTTGGGCTACGCCCCATAAGCGCTAACTTGTTTGGGATGTTTTTCTTCAAAACTCCCACAAAATCGTCATCCTGAGCGGAGCGCTCACAGATTTATCGCGGGACACCGCGCTTGATGGCGCGGAGTCGAAGGACCCCGAGGATGCTTATCTTGCTTATGCCGTTCGGAGCTTTTCAACCACCGAAGCCCGCATCGGACGAACCCGCCACGGTCTTTCCCTGGGGCCGAGAACAAGAACTGCTAGCATCTTGCCCTGTCCGGAGGCTACATCTACATTCTCGGCAGCCATACAGGCACGCTTTACATTGGCGTCACCAGCAACCTGTATCTGCACGTCATGCAACATAAGGAGGGCACGTGGGAAGGTTTCACTGCGGCCTATGGCTGCAAGCGCCTGCTCTACTTTGAGGGTTATGAAGACATTCGCAAAGCCATCGCTCGGGAAAAACAACGCAAAGGCTGGCGGCGCGAAAACAAGCTCAACCTCATTGGCATCATCAATCCCGAGTTCAAAGACCTTGCACAGATCTGGGGATGGAAGATGATTACAGCGCATGCAAAGATGTACCCGTGACCATCAGGTGGGTACCGCAGCAAGATCCTGTACGCGGGCTTCGGTGGTTGAAAAGCTCCGAACGGCATCCGCCAGGAAGCATTGCCGGGGTTCCCTCGGCCTTGCTCGGGACAGGCTCTTCGACTCCGCGCCATCCAGCGCGGTGTCCCGCGATAAATCTGTGAAGCGCTCCGCTCAGGATGACGATTTTGTGGGAGTTTTGAAGAAACATTCCAAACAAGTTAGCGCTTATGGAACTGCGTCCTGGGTGGATCACGCAAATCGCGATAGCATTGAGTTTTTCCGCAGCCTGCAAAGCCGATTTCGCTGCAAAGCAGCTACGTACGGCCTAAGAGGGTGTGTGAGAACTGAAAAGAAACCGCAGATCTCTCCACTCCGCTGCACTCCGGTCGAGATGACAAATTTGTTGCACGGAAATTGCCAATTATCCAGTGGATGCACGCCCGTCCATGGCTCAACAAACTTGTCATTTCGACCGGACCCGGATTTCCTGCCCCGCAGCGCTGGACGTGGCCGCGTGTGCTGCGTTCGTCAAGGAAAGCAGCATGAAGCGGCCAACGCCACCAAGTTCCACAGGAAATCCCGGGGGAGCGCACCCGGATTTCAGCGGTTTTCGCGCTTTTCCACAGTACTTAGGCGTTGTAGGTAGAGGAGGACACACGACCTCCTCTGCCGGTCCAGTTGGTGTGGAAGAATTCGCCGCGAGGTTTATCGACACGCTCGTAGGTATGCGCACCGAAAAAGTCTCGTTGCGCCTGCAACAGGTTCGCCGGCAGGCGCGCTGTCCGGTAGCCGTCATAAAAGGCTAACGCGGTTGAAAATGCCGGCATGGGCACGCCGACCCTGACTCCGTAAATGATTGCTTGGCGCCACGAAGGATGGTACTTGTTCATCGCGGTCGAGAAAAAATTATCCAGGAGCAAGTTCTGCAAATTCGGATCCCTATCGAACGCCGCCTTGATGTCGCCCAGGAAGACGCTGCGGATGATGCAACCGCCGCGCCACATGAGTGCGACGCCGCCCATGTTCAGGTGCCAGCCCTGATCTCTCTCTGCCGCGCGCAGCAACATATAACCCTGGGCATAGCTCACCATTTTTGAGCAGTAGAGAGCCAGGCGCACTTCTTCGATGAATTCCTTTTTATCTGTCGACACCTTTCGCTTGCGCGGGCCTTTCAAAACTTTCGCGGCCGCGATTCGCTCGTCCTTCAATGCAGACAAGCAGCGGGCAAAGACACTCTCTCCGATCAATGTTACGGGCTGTCCCAGGTCGAGCGCCGAGATTGCAGTCCACTTGCCGGTACCCTTCTGTCCGGCGGCATCGAGAATCTTATCCACCATGGGCTGCCCGTCGTCATCCTTCTTGGCGAAAATGGTCGCCGAGATATCGATCAGGAAGCTATCCAGCTCGCCTTTGTTCCATTCCGTAAAGACTTCGGCGAGCTCATCGGCGCTGAGCCCCAGCCCATCCTTTAACAACTGGTAGGCCTCACCGATCAATTGCATGTCGCCATACTCGATGCCGTTGTGCACCATTTTCACGTAGTGTCCGGCGCCGTCCTCTCCGACCCAGTCGCAGCACGGAGTTCCATCTTCAACCTTCGCTGCAATGGCCTGGAAGATATCCTTCACATGTGGCCATGCCTCTTTATTGCCTCCGGGCATAATGGAAGGGCCGAACCGCGCACCCTCTTCGCCTCCAGAGACGCCGGTGCCGATGAACAGAATGCCTTTGGCCGCCAAGTCCTTGGTTCGCCGGGTGGAGTCGGTGTACAACGAGTTGCCGCCATCAATAATGATGTCGCCTTTTTCGAGATGCGGAAGCACCTGCTCAATGGTTTGGTCGACCACTTCTCCGGCCTTGACCATGATCATCACGCGCCGCGGCGTCTTCAGCAGTTGGCACATTTCCTCGATGGAGTGCGCCCCCGCGACCTGCGTTCCGCTGGCTTCGTTTTCCAGGAAATCATCCACTTTGGAGACGGTCCGGTTGAAGACAGCGACCTTGTAGCCGTGATCGTTCATGTTCAACACCAGGTTCTGGCCCATGACCGCCAATCCAATTAATCCGATATCGCAATTTGCTTCTGGCATGTTGGCCCCTTCTTTTTTAATCCGGCCCGGGTGTGAGGAGTGCTCAATAAATTCGGGCCGGAAGGCGAGATGATACCTGATCGTAGCGATGGGAGCAAAAAACGTGACCCTGGAAGACTCACGGGCACGCGTGGCCGATTTGATGATCAAAGGAGAGGGTGATCCTGACTTGTGCGGGAACAAGCCAGAGCCGGAGTGGCGCATATCGATCGAACCATGCACCCTGGAATAGGCGCGATCGGTCTTTCGGCCTTCAGAGGAGTGGGGATTTATCGGCGGCCGCGCCGGCGTGCTACCCGTTGGCCCAAAGTGCCAGGGAGAGCCCACGACCATTCTGCGCAGCGAATGAAGTTTTCAACTAGCCGAAGTTTGCAATTCTGTGACTAACGTCCCTACGGGGTTGGTCACCGTTTGCACCGCAATAGAAGCCACTGGTTCGCCCCGGCGGTACATCAAATATGCAGCCACAGCCCCGGCAATAATCGTTCCCCAAAATAATGCCCTCTTCATCATGGCTCCTCTGAGAGCGCACGCCTGGCAGCATGCGCTTGCCATTCTAGGATGCAAAAGCGGGTCGGGAAGCGCGGCGGCCGCTCGAAAAATGTTTAGCGGCCGCCTGGTCCAGTCCAAAGTGGCAGCCCATCCGTCGGGGTGTCATAGAGTTCGAGTTGGCCATGTTCGTACTCGGTGACGGCAATCTGTTTTTTGCCCTGCGCGAAGGCTACATTTGTGGGCAGGAGGCCGAGACTTTCGATTCGCTCAATGACTTTGCCCTCTCTATCCAACACCAGGATGTCGTGTTGCCCAAAGACAGTGACGTAGAGCCTGCCATCGCTGGAAAACGCCATTCCATCCGGCCCCTTGAAGCCAGGGGGTGCATCTGCGCGGATGACATTTCCGAAGTAGTGGCGCGGGCCGGCGGGGCGGCCGTCCTTCGTTTCGTAACGATAGACGTTGCCTGTTATAGTTTCGTTGGCATAGAGCAGGCCGTCTGGTCCGAAGGCGATACCGTTGGTAAAGCGAATGCCAGTATCGAGCTTGGTCACTTTTCCGGTTTCCACATCGACCCGATACACTCGTCCGTCATAGTGCAAGGAGAGGTAGTCTTCGCGGATTTTATTGCCGGGAGCAAAGTAAGAAACGAGTATGCCTGAATCCGTCAGGTACAAGGCCCCATCCGGTCCGAAACAAAGGTCATTAGGAAACAGGAAAGGCTCACCGTCGCACTCGGTAGCTACGACCTCTGACCTACCATCCATGGTCAGACGGAGCAAGGAAGGCAGCTTGGATTCGGCTACCCAGATGACACCGTGGTGATCGACCGCCAGGCCATTGGGAAGCCCGGTTTTTTTGATGGGACGTTTTGTCTTACCGTCGGCACTGATGTGAGTCACGCAGCCACGCTCAGCAGTGCCCTCCACCACCAGCCAGGTTCCGTCTGGTAAGGCTACGGGACCCTCAGGGTCACCGAGATCGGTGGCAAAAATCACTGGTTGCACCCTCCGTCCACAGGCCAGCGCCAACTGGGGATACCATGCCAGAAACAGGGGTGCGATGGATAGAAGAAATCTACTGGATTTTGTTGGAAACGCACGGCTCTCCGGCGGGGAAGGGGACATCCTGACGCGAGTCTGGAAGCGGATGTAATATTTTGAGAATCCTGTCTTCCCCAGGAGCTCGCGATGGGCAATATCCTGTTTGTGCAATTTAGGCGTGCGTTTTTTCTCGCGATCCTGCCCTTTTTGCTTGGCCCGCACTTGTGGTCGCAAGTTCTCCCGGAAGGCGGGGCACTTTTAAACTTCGTCGCCTCCGAACGGCAGCGCGGCGCAGTGTTGACCTATTCGCAATCCTACATCGACGATCAGCACGAAAAAGTATCCTACACGGGCACACTTTACACGGGGATCCATCTGTTCCGGTTAGAGGGATGTGAGGTGGTGGCTCGGGTGAACGTCGAGGACCGGTATTCGGGAGCTATTCTGCACAAGAGCGGGCTAGGCCGAGTTCACATTGAGCAGACGGGCGATCTGACGGACGATACCGTTTATGAATACCGGTTCAGCCTGGGCAAGTTAAATGCGGGTGAAATCCACGATCTTCGCGCGATCCCTGCGCAGTTTGCCGGCAACACAAGTTTTCGGTGCGAAGAAGACCAGTCATGCCACCTCTCGTGGGTTCGTATTACATCGCGAGACCACGAGATTAGCGAGACGAGAACGGTTGACGGCATTCAGGACATCGACTCACGCGTGTCTTCGATTGCTTTACCAATGGCCTCGCCAGAGATTGCTGCGAACGCCGCGAAACTGTTCGCTGGAGCCGCCCAGGCTTGTGCAGCGGACAATCGGTGAGGCGACGGCGAGTTCTGTGGAGCCTCGCGTCTTTATGGCCAGGGTTACTTCGATTCGCCGCGCGCGGGAGCCTGCCGCATCACCGGCGACCCGGCTTGGGTTCCGATCGGCAGCAACTTGAAGTTTGGCAACTGAGTGGGAATCGGTTCCGCTTTCGCTTTGGGCCACTGGGTAGGGATCGGCTGCACTTTCGGGTTCGGCAACTGAG
>DASRRN010000068.1:0-14494 GCA_035695685.1 Acidobacteriaceae bacterium
GGGCCAAAGATAGGTGCAACTTCCTGATTAAAGATCAAACGCGTTACAAAGTAGGGTCCATGGTCATATTCGCGCTCCAAATTGTGGGTTGGGCCGTAGATGAATCCATAGAAAGTTCGCAGCGCATTCGAGAATGCCAGAGACGTGGTGGCGATGCGCTGCGCGTCTTCCCGCCGTCCGCCAGACCACACGGGGACACGGCGCACAGGAAACGAACGCCGGCTAAGCAGCAAAAATGTAGTTGGAATTAGCGCCAACAGTGGCGCCGCGATGATCAGCTTTGTTGGCGAGATAAAAGCGAACTTTCCGCTCAGTGGCACGAGGAGCCAACCGTCCTTCATAGCCACCGCTGCATTGATCCCAAAAAGAGAGCGGGTCCCTTCGCCCAGCGCTTGTACAAACCATGGCATACCCACCGCCAATGCCAGCACGCAAATGCCTAGGATGAAGACGCTCCCACAGCGGCCAGCAGAGAGATGTGTAGGCCGGGTATGCCCATCTCCGAGCAGACCAATGCCGAAGAGCTTGGCGAATGTTGCCAAAGCTACGGCCACGACCAACGCTAATCCTGCGGCTGCCAAGGCAATGGTCAATTTCGCAGCGAGAACATTCACTTGCATTCCCTGAAAGAGAGTCTGGAAGACATACCATTCGCTTACAAAGCCGGACTGCGGAGGTAATGCGGCAAGACTCATTGCGGCAAAGAGCGCGCCGACACCGAAAAATATCGGACTGTTGCGCAGCAGACCGGTTTGCCGGATGAGATAGCTGTCGTTGGCTGAGTACACTCCGTCGGCAGTGAGGAAAAGCGTACCCTTTGCCAAGCTATGGCCAGCCAAGTGCAGTAAACATACGATCCACGCCAACCCTGCCGGACCCGGCAATCCAGTGGCAGCAAACAATAGGGAAGTGCCCAGCACCGCGACGGCCACCCCCGCATTCTCGGCTGAGGAAAGGCTTAACAAGCGCCGCCAATCTTCCTCCTGGAATGCATTGAAGATAGATAGGATTGCACTCAATAGTCCGGCGATGATCACGATGATGCTGACGCTCATAGTCCAGACGCCAGTCCGCGGAAGCCATTGCAACACCCCTCGGGCCAGCGCATAGAAGGCAGCATTCAGGACAACGCCAGAGAAGATGACTCCGGTACCGCCGCTGCCCGAACCATAGGCAGCGGGAAACCATTCGTAAAACGGAAGTACACCCAATTTGGCGCCAAAACCGAATAGCAGCATCAGGCCGATCACCAGTGTCCCGAGGCTTGACGAACCTTGCGGTTGCGCAATACTTCCAAGTCCGTAAGAACCGGCGTAAGTGCCGAGTAACAGGAGCGCCAGCAGAACTGCAACGGCTCCCACTTCGAGCAGAGCCAGCATGAAGAGAACGGATCCGCCCGTAGATCGGGAAACCCCTTCCCCAAGGATCATGACAGCGCAGCCAAGGCTCATCACTTCCCACGCAATCAGGAATGACATGGCATCCTGCAGGCCGAAGACTCCGAGCGCGCCAAGCAGTGTAAGCGAGAGCCCCGCCAGCCAGTACCTTCTTGCCGCCTTCGAAGATGCAGTTGTGCTTAGGCCTGCGGCGAAGAGCGCCGGAAGAAGCCCGAACATCAACAGCCAAGACGCGCCCGTATCCAGGTGATACTGCACCGGGGTATCACTTACTCTGAATCCGAAAGAAACGACAGGCATTGTTGCACGGAGATTCGCGAGACAGCCGGCGATGCCCGCAGCACATCCGAGCCCGATTCCGATCCGTGCCGCCCTCCCGCTTGGTTCAAGCAGAGCAGCCAGGAAGGAGATGCCCCAGAGAATTGCCATTACCAGCAGCAACTCACTTTGCATAGTGGCCTCCCCGCACAAGTTGCGTCGCGCGGTTAAGCAACAGGAGCAGCGCGTGAATCATGGCGGCCGGGTTCGGCGGACAACCTGGAACATACATATCCACGGGGAGTATACCTTCGACCCCATGTGCACAGGAGTAGCCTCCGCCGGTGGCGCCCCCTGACACCGCGCAGGTACCCATGGCCATTACCCACCGTGGTTCTGGCATCGCGTTGTAGGTCTCGAGTAACGGCTCACGCATCGCATAGGTGACCGATCCTGTAACTAGTAAGAGATCGGCAAACCGCGGAGACGGGGTAAAGAATATTCCCAGGCGATGCAGATTGTAATAGGGGTTGTTCAACGCTTGTAATTCCGATTCACATCCGTTGCAGGACCCGGCGTCCACATGGCGAATGTGAAAGCTACGCCCGAAGCAGCGCTGAATGTTCTTTTTCAGCTCTTGGGCCGGTTTCGAGGCCAGAGCGTCTGCCCAGACCAGGTCTTCGCGGGTTGGCACTCCGAAAGCCCAATCGGTGGATTTCATCAGCGCATCGGTTGGACAAGATTCGGTACAGAGTTGGCACGCAATACACTTTCCGTAGTCAAGGGTAAGCCTTTCACCCTTGGTTCCTACTTCGATCCCGATCGCTCCAGGAAGACAAACGTCTGCGCAGGCACGGCAATTCTCCTGACAGCGCTCGGGCTGGAAACGCGGCAAGCCGAGCACCCCTGGCTGCACATCCGCATCCCCGCCATCGGGCCATGGATTGGTTGCGATTCCGTGACGGATACCGTATAGAGTCCAGAGCGGCATAGTGTTTTCTCCTTAGCGGTCGCAACCAGCCATGGTCAGTCCGAAGCTCGCCTCGTTGATTGCGTAGTCCATCATGTTGGTGTCGTGCACGGTGAACGGAAACACACGCCAGTTGGAAAATGACGCCGATTTCACTTTTACACGCGCCATTTTTCCTAGAGGATCGAAATGTACGCAGTAATAAATCGACCCTCTTGGTCCTTCGCACCATCCCAGGCCTTCCTCGCCCGCCGGCGAAGAGATCTCCGTGTCAACCGGTCCTTCCGGCATCTCCTCCACTGCCCTCAAGATGAGGTCGATGCTGTTGTGGATCTCTTCCATGCGGACCTGCACACGGGCATGAGCGTCACCCTCCGTGCGCAGTGGAATCTTCATAGCAAACTGGTCATAGGCAGCATAGGGATGGTCGTGACGTAAATCGCGCTCGATGCCGGAAGCTCTCTTAATAGGACCGGTGGCGCCTTGGTCAAATGCAGTCTGGTATGGCAGATGGCCAGTCGTGATCAGCCGATCAAGATGGCTGTTTGTTAATTCCAGATCTTGCATATAGGTGGTAATTGTAGGTTCGATGGCCCGCAACCTCGTGGGAAGCGCGCGCAAATCGAGATCACGACGCAAGCCACCCGGCTTGAGCAATCCGCGCAGGAACCGGCTTCCGGTGAATACACCGTTAAGTTGCTTGCATTGTTCGGCCAGAAGTTTTCCCTGGGCCTCACCTACTTTGAGCGTCGTAGTGTGGCAGAGATGGCCGAGATAATGAAGATGATTGTAGAGGCGCTCCATCTCCGCCAGGATCGAGCGCAGGTATCGGGCACGTGCGGGAATCACGCATTGGCTGGCTGCTTCGACTGCCTGGCAAAAGGCAAGTGCATGGGCGACGCTGTCGACGCCGGAGATTCTCTCCGCAATCAGTACACCCAATGCAGGAGACAATCCTTCGAATCGCTTTTCCATGCCGCGGTGCTTGAAGAAGAGCCGCGGATGACAATGAAGGATCGCCTCGCCAATGTAGTAAAAGACGATCTGCGCAGATTCGAGCACGTCAGCCCGCACCGGGCCGAACGGCAATAACTGAACATCGCTGCCATGGATCGGCGGCAGGTCCCACGGCTCCGACACGTACGGAATGATCGTATCCTTTGGGTATCTTGGGTCGAGCGGCGGAAGCAAGGGGTGAGCACCTTCGTGCAACACCAGACGGCGCAGTTCCGGATGCCCTTTAAAGGAGATACCGCACAGATCTATCATTTCCCGCTCATACCAACCGAGAAGCGGAATGCGCGTCGCCAGCGACTCCAGTTGCTCAGTCTCGTTTTCAAGACGGCATCGCAGCAAAGGGAAGGGCTCATGAGCCGCCTTGTTCGCCAGATAGATCACTTCGGCCGGTTCGCCAGGCTTAGGAAACCAGGCATAGGCCATCTGGAGCCGGGCGCCTGCCTCGACAAGCTGCTCGCATGCTTCGGGGACTGCACGCGGCTGAAGCCTCCTTTCCAATGTTGGCCTCATTGGGCGCCTCCCAAGACGTTATAGGAAATCTTCGTCAATACATCCCAGATGGCATGCGGCCACCACAGGCCGAGGACGAGTAATGGCAGAAACGCCAGCCACATGGGAAGAGTTCTCCACACCGTTCCCAAAACCCGGGGAGCCGGTTGTTCCGGCGCCTCGTCAAAGAACATGGCGCGAAAGTGCGCAAGGAAGCCGATGAAGACGACGATGAGGAATACCACAAACAAGACCGCAGCCCAACGGTAGCGGCCACCGATTCCAGCACGCAGGATGGTGAACTCGCTCAGAAACAGCGCAAACGGCGGTGCTCCTGCAATCCCGACCGCGCCTAATAACCAGAGCGTCCCACTCACCGGAAATGTCTTCAGCACGCCTCTGATACCGGAAATCTCCTTCGTTCCGTAGGCACGCATCGCGTTGCCTGCGCCAAAAAACATGAGCGACTTATTCAGGGAATGGTTCAGCATGTGATAGAGCGCGCCGGCAACGCCCAGCACACCTCCGAATCCCAGGCCGAGGGCCTGTACGCCGATATGTTCCACGCTCGAATAAGCCATCAAACGCTTGATTCCCGTTTGCCGAACAATGAAGAGTGCGGCTATGACAAAAGAAAAGATGCCAAAGCCAACCACTGCGGAATGCGCAAATCGATCGATCGACGTTCCGCGCACAACTGCGAGAAAGCGCGCGATTCCCAACATGGAGGCATTCAAGAGCGCCCCGGAGAGCATGGCAGAAACGGGGGCCGGAGACTCACTGTGGGCGTCCGGCAGCCAGGTATGCATCGGCGCCAACCCGGCTTTCGTACCGTAGCCCACGAGAACAAGCAAAAAAGAGACCAGGAGGAGGGGCGGATACACGGAGGGTGCGGAGCGATGGAGCGCCGCCCAGGTCATTGCGTAGCTCGGCCCAAGGATAAACGAGCCGCCCCAGTAGAAGAGTATCGTGCCCAGGAGCGCAAGGCTGATACCACCTGAAACCACAACGATGTACTTCCAGGCTGCTTCTGTACTTTCCGCTTCCCGTTCGAATCCCACCAGGAACGTGCTGATGAGAGTTGTCAGCTCGATCGCGATCCAGAAGACGCCAACATTGTTCACGATGCACGCCGCAAGCATGGTGAAGGCAAAGCCGGAAAACAATCCGTAGAACAACGGCAGTCGATCCTCTTCGTTCAGCAGACGCATGTACCCAACGGCATAGACCGATGAGAGGGTGTAGACGATGGAGATACAGACGATGACCCATGCGCCCAGCAAGTCGACCTGAAGATAGCTGTGTGCCAATACGACAGGGCCATTCACTACACGCCCAAGGAGTGGAATGCTCACCGCCAGATCAATAATCGCGGCAATCACCGTTGCATATTCCGAGAGCCTTGACGATCGAACGGCCAACGACAACGCTACGCCTGCTAGTGGAGCGGCAAACAGGATGATGAGCAGATCCTTTGTCATGAGCCCTCAGCCCACCAGCCGATTGAGTTGACGGCTGCTGGTTGTGCCTGCGTGTACCACCAAAAAGCGAACCAGCATTCCGAAACATGCGACCACGATAAGCAGATCGAACAGGATCACGATTTCGATCAGCAAAGGCATGCCTGGAACGAGTATTTGCGATCCGAGAAAAATGCCGTTTTCCAGAACCAGCAAACCGAGGATTTGGCTTACTGCCTCATCGCGTACGGTCAGCATAAGGAAACCGAGAAACTTCATCGAAAGCATGATGGTGAGCGCCAACACCACGACATGTGCAGACAACAAAGGTTGCCAGTTCATATGGTTGGCAATGACGAAAGCAAACATCACCAGAAGTGCCCCCAGGACGAGGCTCGAACTCGGCTGGAGCAATGCGTGTAGTTCGCGTTTTACATTGAGCCTGGCGATGATCCGCATCAGCAGATAGGGCAGAACAAGGCCCCGGAAGAGGGCGGTGAGAACGGCGATCACGTAGAGTTCCGGATAACCCGCAAAATAGCCTACGGAGGCGGAGAGAGCTGCGATCAGCCACGATTGCGCGGCAAATGCGTAGACGTAATTCCGCAACCAATGCGATCCCAACATCACAAACGTGAGCAGCAGACTCAGAACAGCCAGAGAGCTGAAGATCGAGGCCTGCAGCGAATTGACGTGTGCCAGGAACATCCGACACTCCCCTCAGAGCAACTGACTCGAAACGATGGCAAGGACAGCAAACAGGAATCCGGCAGCTAAAGGCTCCTGGTAACGATAAAAGCGTAGACGGGACTGTACGGTTTCGACGACGACGACGGCAAGCGCCACTAGCAGAAACTTCAATAACAGCGCAACGACTGAGCCGAACTGGCCGAATGGGGTGCCTAACTGCGAAATTCCCCAGGGGAGCAGAAACACGTTGCAGAAAATGGTGTAGAGAATGAACTGCTTCATCATGGATGCCCACTTGAGCAGAGCCAGCAATGGACCTGAATATTCGAGAATCCGTGCTTCGTCGATCATGTAGATTTCGAGATGCGTGCTCGAATGGATGGGCAGGCGGTCAGTCTCGACCAGAAGCAGTGCGAAAAAAGCCAGGATCAGAAACAGATGTGCCGGACTCCAGTACGCGGATGCACTGCTCAGCAGCAAATGATTTACAACGAACGGCAACATCGCCTTAGCCAGCAGACTGATGCCCACCAGCACGAGAATGAGAGTGGGTTCAGCAAGAATGGCCAACATCACGGCCCGGCTTGAACCGATACCGCCGTATACATTTCCGGAATCGAGCCCGGCAAGGATGATGGCGAATGAACCGAGTGTGAGGATCATTCCACCGCCCATCATGTCCCCCATGTTCGACTGCGGCAACGGACGGTCCGTCAGCACTGGAATAAGGATCGGAACGATCAACATTGCTGTGAAGGCAATGATGGGCGCAATCAGATAAACCCAGGATGCGGATTCTGGTACGACGGATTGCTTATGAAACAGCTTCCACAGGTCGCGGTATGGCTGAAAGATGCTTGGTCCGCGGCTTCGCTGAATCCGTTCTTCCGTTTTAAGAATGAATCCCTGCAAAAGCGGGGCGAGCGACAGAACACAAAGGACCTGGAGGATCTGCAGAAGGACATTGGAAAGGATCATGCCGGTTTCCTGCCACAGGGGGAGAAAGAGGAGGAAACCAGAACGGGGCGGACATAGATATCGCTTGGCTCGGTAAGGGGCTCCAGGCTTCCGTTCACCACAAGACTCCTCCTGTTGTAGGAGTCATCAGCCTGGAAGGCGGTTAACGGTGGACCTCATCACCGAAGCGAATTGTGTGAATCTGAATGTTGATGCCAAACCCCTTAATTGTCAAGGGCACGGTGACTTGCAGCAGCGCCGATAGCGTCCCCCGCTCTCCTGAGCCCTCAATAGACTGTTAAATTACCTCAACGGTTGGAAGCCAACTATCGTTCGAAAGATGAACCGCTGTTCCTCCGTAACGGACAGCCTTCCGGAGCCTGCTAGTTGACAAAGCTGGATCTCGCGTCATACAAAGATTATGTTGCGGTGAAGGAGTTCACCCTTAACCGCTGCCCAGCTACATTGCCATCCGGATGGGCAGATGATGACTCCTAACAGGGAATCCTGTTGCGGAGTCATGTCCCGCCCAAGATTCCCAAGCAGACTCGAACGATGTAACAACATCTCGCACCGGTCGGGCGAAACCGATGACACTACAATTGCGGACCTCGCGGTTGCTACCGGTGCCGGTCAGATCAAGACAGGTTCAGCGAGCCGGGGCGAGCGCGTGGCCAAATACAACCGCCTGCTTATACAGAGAGGGAACTCGGAAGCAAAGCGCGCTACGCAGGTCATACAGTTTATGAACGCTGGGGAAGGACCAGCCAGCCGGGGAGTGCCAGGACGACAGAAACACAGGAAGTGGCTAAGGGCTGAACCAAGGCAGGTATTGGGGGTTAGGGTGTTGGGGTTTACGGTGTTGGAGTTCACCGAAATCGCTCGAATGAGCAGATGACTCCTCGAAGTTATCCACTACTTGGAGGAGTCATGTTCGAACCGAACTCAGAGAAGACAATGGCACGGCATCCAGGACAGCTCAACGAGCACCAACAATCGAGACTCAGAGTTACCTGCCAATACATCGACAAGCTCCTGAGCGATATGGAGGATATTCTCCACGCTGCGAGTTCGCCCTCTCCCTTCCCACGCTACATCGTAGACCTTAATCCCGCGCAGATTCGTGTCATCGAGGACCACGTCAGGCGGCTGCGATCGCAATTGGTCCATACACTCGCCTGGCAGGAGATGAAGGCCTCTCCTGCGGACATTCCTGCAACGCGGGCCATACTGACCAACCTAAATTTCGTCGATATCGCAGTCGAGGAGCTTAGACCGCGCTACATGCAAGGCTTCGGACCCGTCCCCGACGATGCCGTCGGCGAACTGAACGGAGTCGTCCATGAACTTCGGGCGCTGGTTACCGGGATGGAACGATACCTCAAACAGGATCTGGATAAAGACCTCGACAAGCGGCTGGAGCAACTTGAGCGGACGGGATTTGATGTGGTCCTGCTCCGGCTTTTGGAGCAGGTCGCGACGCGGAACGGATTAGTCGAATTCCGTCTGCGCATCGACGCTCTCGCTTCCCGTCTGGAGGAAGACACTTTCGAGGTCGCGCTCTTTGGCCGCGTGAGCTCGGGGAAATCTTCGCTCCTCAACACGCTTCTAGGCACAGACATTTTGCCAGTCGGTGTGAACCCGATTACGGCTGTGCCGACTAAATTGCGTTATGGTAAGACGCTCAAAGCCGCGATTGCCTACGGAGATGGCCGCGCTGCACAAGTCTCGGTCGAGGAATTGGCTCGCCTTGTCACCGAGCAAGGAAACCCTGGAAACCTCAAAAATATCGTGCGCGCTCTTGTGGAGGTCCCTTCTCCAAGGCTGCAGCACGGCATCATGCTCGTCGACACTCCCGGACTTGGTTCCCTGGCCCGACGAGGTGCGGCGGAAACGCTTGCCTATCTTCCCTCCTGCGACCTTGCCCTTCTCCTCATCGACGCCGGCGCAACCCTCAACGAAGAGGATATCGGTACGTTGCGTCTACTTTATGAGGCTGGGATACCGGCGTTGGTTCTGTTAAGCAAATCAGACCTGCTTGCGAATGGCGATCTTCACCGCACCATCTCCTACATTGAAGCGCAACTGAAGCATGAGCTGCACATTACCGCCGCCGTCCATCCCGTGAGCGCATTAAGCACATATCGAGTATTGCTTGACCAGTTCTTCGAACGGGAATTATTTCCTCGCTTCGAGAAGGCTCGGTCCCTGAGAGAGGCCTCCACCACAAGAAAGATAGGAGCGATGCGAGAGGCGATCATTGCGGCTCTGGACGCCAATTTGCAGCGGGAAAAGCGGGGTATGCCACGCACGTCAGCGACGACTTCAGACCTGGAGTCGGTTCTGCGGGTGGTGACAGGAGAAGTTGGAGAACAACGTACTCTCCTTGACCACGCATTCCGCACCCTTGGGGAGACTCCGGACGCTATCCTCGAAACGGTCGCGAATCAAGCGACATTTTTCGTTCGCACGGCTCCTCACAACCAATTACCAGCCTTGCAACTTTCCGAGTGGATTCTTGAGGCTATCAACGGGTCCATCCAACCTTCCGTGGAACATCTGCGCACTGTAGGCAAGCTCGCCGTCGAGCGGCTACGCCAAATTGCAAGCGAGATGGGCCGCAGCGATGCTCCTTCGCAAGATGACTTTGAAGCGATTCTACGGAACATGCCACGCTTCGAAATGGCAACCCTGCCGAAGCCGTTCGAAGCCAGGTCATGGAAGATCTGGGGAAAAAAGATCCTTCATTCACGAATAAAAGCCAGCCTTCGGGCAAGTATCGGTTCCCATCTTGAAAACGAATTGCATCTGTATGGGATGGCGCTGTCCCAGTGGAGCGACCAGATTGTGCGGAAGCTTGAACTTCTGGTCAATTCCTATGCCGACGCCTACCGAATGCAGATCCAGCGTGTCCGTGCCACGCCGGATTCGGTTGTAGATCGGCGCCAGCTTGAGACGGATTTAGAGTTGCTGCAGAACTGGCGCCCGGCAAACAAAGGCGCCCTTACTGACACTCATGCGTAAACAAGGAGAGATATAGTTTGCAGAAATATCTTTGGATTGCCTTTGGAGGTTCCCTCGGCGCCTTAGCTCGATACTGGGTTGGCGTAACCATCGCAAGCCGCTTGGGGACAAGGTTCCCATACGGAACGTTCGTGATCAACATCACGGCTTGCGTGATCATCGGCTTTGTTCTAGCTTTCCTGGGTCAGCATACGGAGCTGAATCCAGCATGGAGGTTCCTGATTCCCGTCGGTTTCGTAGGCGCGTACAGTACGTTTTCGACCTTTGAGTGGGAGCTGTTCTCGAGTTTGCAAACGGGCGGCTTCCTGGTTGCCGCACTCTATCTCGTTTCGAGCATCGTCCTCGGTCTTGCAGCGGTATGGTGCGGGGTCTTGATTGCGAGGGTTATCTCATGAGAGCAAACAAGGTTTTGAACTACACATCCATTCTGGAGGTGCTAGGGGAAACCGGATGCCATTTCTGCCGTTTCATGAAGGATTTCCAGGCGGCCGCTCTACAAAAGCCGGACAGCGCGAAGATCGACCATTTATGCAATTTTCATACCTGGGGACTCGCCGCCATGCAGCGGGCTCCACTGGCCGCAGATCTCTTCCTGCGCCTGCTGGAGAAGGAGGCTCGCGACTCTCCCGGTATCCCCTGCGATATCTGCGTCCGGATATGGAAAGAAGAAGACATTCGCATCCGTGAATTCGTTAGCTGCCTCGGTCACAAGCTCGTGGCGGAATGGCTGCGGTCTCAGCCGGTCCTGTGCTCAATTCACGGAGAGAAACTGAAGAAGGGCGCGCCACCGGTACTTGCCTCGACTATACAGTCCATCATGGAGAGATACCGTGAGCAACTGATGGATGGTCTCGAACGGTTGCGAGACGACTATCAGTCGGAAACCGCGAACTGGGGATTGCTGGGGCACGCGGCGGAGTTTCTGGCGTCGCAGCGTGGTCTTCACGCTTAAAGGAGCACACATGCTAAAAGCTGGAAAAGCTGTCAAGGTCTCAATTTACCTGAGCGAGGGATCGAGTCATCACGGAATATCGACATACTCGAGCGTTCTCGACTTCCTATTCTTCCGCGGGGTTTCTGGCGCGACAGTCTTGAAGGGGGTCGCCGGATTCGGCGCCGACCACCACCTTCATACATCTTCCCTGGTCGATGTCTCCGACCATCTACCACTGAAAATCGAGTTCATCGAGACGCGGGAAAAGGTCGACGAGCTGCTTGGCAAGCTTGAGGAGATGGTGGGCTCCGGAATGATCGAGGTTCAGGAAACAACGATTGCCAAGCCCGCGCAGGCCTCAAAGCCAAAGAGAGCCGCACAGCCGGAGCATTTCAAGATCGAAGGCAAAGCAAAAATGATGCGGATCTACATTGGCGAAAGTGATCAATGGAAGGATAAGCCGCTCTACGAGGCGCTGGTTCGGGCTATGCGCGCCCACGATCTAGCTGGCGTGACCGTCTATCGCGGCATCCTCGGCTACGGAGCACACCGCAGAGTCCACAAGGACAAAGCGTTGCACCTCTCGCATGACAGCTCGATCATGCTCTCGGTCGTCGACACGGACGAGAAGCTGCAAAGCTTCTTGCCGATTGTCGATCAAATGGTTTCCGAGGGACTCGTGGTTCTCTCTGAGGTAGACATCGTCAAGTATGCCCATCGTGCGACAGAGATCAAGGAAGGAAGGGGTGAGCCATGAAAGAACAATTTCAAGCCAAAATGTTGCGCATCCACTTCACCGAGGCGGACAGATGGGAAGGGGAGTCACTCTATAAGGCGATCGTGGCTAAATGCATCGAGCTTGGACTGTCGGGTGCAACGGTTTACCGGGGCCTCGAAGGCTTTGGAGCAAGCGCTCGCATCTATCACGCGCGCAGCCTTTCCATCTCGAAAAATGCTCCCATCATGGTGACTGTGATTGACAGGGAGGAACAGGTGCAAAAGCTGCTTCCGCATCTCGACAGGATGATTGCCGGCGGCCTAATTGCGATTTCTCCGGTGGAGGTTATTCGCTATTCACAACCTGGAAGAGATTCTCCGCGTTCCGCTGAAAGTAGATGAGAGCGGGGTATGACCGCCGCCGACCAAAGCACGAAGCGTCAGACCGACCAGCGGCAGTCGATCGAGGGGATCTTGCGCGTCCTTCTCACCATCCAGGAATCTGATACGAAGAACAACAGCCTGCACGAGAAACTGCTATTCCTTGAAAAGAAGCTCGCCGGCAATCAACTTCACCTTGCCGTACTTGGCCAGACGAAACGAGGTAAAAGCTCCTTCATCAATGCGCTCTTGGGAGCGGAGATTTTGCCGTCGGGCGTACTCCCGGTGACTGCAATCATCACGGAAATTAGATATGGCCCAGCGCCGGAGGCCGCGATCCTCTACGCGCATGGACAGCGGGAAACTGTCGACCTGGATACGCTGGCAGATTACATCACGGAATCCGGCAATCCGGGCAACAAGAAGCAGGTGGCCTCGGTCGAGCTCGCCTACCCTTCACCCTTCCTTGAAAGCGGAATCATCCTTATCGATACTCCGGGCATCGGATCGACACACACGCACAACACACGCACGACAGAGGGTTATCTCGAACAGGTGGACGCCGGCATTGTGGTGCTTTCCGTAGACCCACCGATCACCGAGGTCGAGTCGCAATTCCTCAGAAACCTTAAGGAGGAGATTCCGAAGCTCTTTTTCATATTGAACAAGACAGACGTAGCCTCGGCCCAGGAGGTGGGTCACGTCTCGCGTTTTCTTGAAGACGAGTTGAGCCGACTGCGCGTGGAATCACCGGAGATATTCTGTCTTTCGGCGCGCAAAGCTCTTGTAGAACGGCGCCATGCACCCGAAGATCCGGATTCAAGCGGGATCGAGGTCTTCGAGAGGCGTTTACGAACCTTTCTAGCCGAGGAGAAAAGCCAGGTCCTTGAGCGTTCCGTCTCGCTGGATGCCCTGCGCATAGCTCGTACGCTCAAGTTCGCGGCGGCGATAGGCGTGCGCGCCCAGGCCATGAGGCCAGAAGATCTGATTCAGAAGCGGTCGGCGCTGGACCAATTACTGGAGCAGACAGAGTCGGAAATGCATGAGCTGCAAATGCTGCTTCGGCAGCATTCCGCTGACATTGCCGGTACCGTCGAACGTGGTCTGAATAGGTATGTCCAGGAGTGTGTTCCGGTTTTGCGGCAACACCTCAAGGAGTTTCAACTTGCACACCCCAGAGAGACAGGCCGTGCTTTCGGGAGTCTCCTTGAAACTTTTCTCATGCAAGAAATAGAGTCGGTCTTCCGGAGCTGGAGAGTTCAGGAGGACGACGAGATTCAGAGAAGACTTGACGTGCTCTCGGCCCGTTTTGTGGCGCGCGCCAACACAATCGTGGAATGCCTTCAACAATCCGCCGGCGCGCTTTTCGAAATACCGGTGGAGCGTGTGTTGATCGAGTGTCCGCTTCGCGTAGAAAGCCGCCTGTACTACAGGGTTGAGCGCGTGTTTCATTCGCTCGATTCGTTTCTGCTGGCGCTGCCGCGCTTCCTTTTGCGGCCGATCGTCCTGCGAAACACGAAGAATCGAATGTGGCAACTGCTGGACATGAATGCAGGCCGGGTTCGCTACGATTACGTCGAACGGCTCCAGTTAAGCATGACCCACTTTGAGAAGGATTTGAATGCCGGGATCGCGATGGTCACGGACAGCCTCAGATCCGCTCTGCGCAAGCCTGGAAGCGACGAAACGAGAGAGCCCGAAGTTTTGGGCAAACTAGATGCTGTCATTAAGGCCTGCTCTGAGCTGGCGCTTTAGGCCAATCACGTCTAGTCTTTCTTACTGGCGAAAGGCTCAAGATGCCCCAAGATACGCCAGGAGGATACGCCAGGTGGGCGACAGCCAGTTCACATATTCCCCTTGTGCCCGTAGATCGGCAAGAATCTGTTTCGCCACGGCGTGAGCAAGGGTTTTATGCTCGTCCAGCAAATGAATGATCTCGTTTTCCTGAACCCAATTGAGCTTGTGCATGACTCGGAAGAGCGCCCGGACAATGCGGGGAAACTCCTCTTGAGGAGCCACGCGAAATCCGGCGGAAGCAGCGCATATGACCGCTGTGGGATCGTCATCCTCGAGCATCCGGGATACGTCTTGCCACTCCTCTCTGGAAATCCCCAGCTTGCGGAATAGTTCCGCTGCAGCGCGGCAGCGACGCCCAAGCCCAACTAGCGGGACCTGGGCTAAAGGGAAAGAGTCTTGTTGA
>DASRRN010000069.1:0-9850 GCA_035695685.1 Acidobacteriaceae bacterium
TTATGACGTAGCGCGCATGGCGTTTCTCGAGATGCTGCTAAGCGGAACCACCACGGTGGGGGAGTTTCACTATCTGCACAACGCTCCCGGGGGCCGACCCTACGACGACCCAAACCTGCTCGGCAAACAAGTCATCGCAGCGGCCCTGTCTGTCGGAATACGGATCGTGTTATTGCGCTCGGCATATATGCGATCAGGGTTCGAACTGCCTCCGGATCCGGGGCAAATCCGGTTCTTCGAATCTACCGCGCAGTTCATTGAAAATATGAACGCGCTCGCCGCCTCGACCAGCGTGCCCGTTGGCGTGGCACCGCATAGCTTACGGGCCGTGCCCCTGCGTGAGCTCAAGCAGATTGCCGCATGGACCCGCGAGCGGAAACTGCCTCTGCACATGCACGTCGCCGAGCAGATTGCGGAGAATGAGGCCTGCTTACGGGAATATGGGTTAACCCCGGTGGCGCTATTGGGCAGGGAAGGCCTGCTGGGTCCGGACGTCACCGCTGTGCACGCGATTCATATCAGCGCGGAGGAGATTGGGCTGCTTGCCCGGTCCGGCGCGACCATATGCTCGTGTCCCACGACGGAACGTAATCTTGGCGATGGCGTAATTGTCGCGGATCAGGTCATGCGCGAGGGGATCGGCATCGCATTGGGCTCTGACAGCCAGGCGCAGATCGATCCACTGGAGGACGCGCGCGAGCTCGAATATCATTTGCGGCTCGACCACCAGCAACGCGCCATTCTCGATCAGATTGGCGAGCAGACGTTAGCCTCGCGCCTCTTCGACTGCGCCACGGTGAACGGAGCTCGTTCGCTCGGAGTCAACGCGGGTGTCCTATCACAGGGTTTCTTGGCCGACTTTTTCACCGTGGACCTGGATGACCTGTCGATTGCCGGCCATTCTGGTGGAGATTTGTTGCCCTTGGTGGTCTTTTCGCTCGACCGGACCGCCATTCGTGATGTGGTGGTGAATGGGCGCTGGGTGGTGCGCGATGGCCGCCACCCATTGCAGGAAGAAATCGTCTCCCGCTACAAGGAGCTTCATGGGAAACTTTGGGGTATTCAGGAGCGCTAAAAAATCGTTTCCTCCGTGCTTTCTGCCGTCGGATCGAGGTAGACTAAGCCAACTGGACTTAGTCTATGAAGAAAACGATACAGACTGTGAATATCCACGAAGCCAAGACGCACCTTTCAAAGCTGGTCGATCGGGCTTCCAAAGGAGAGCCATTCATCATTGCCAAAGCCGGGAAGCCTCTGGTCAAGGTCATTCCAGTCGATGCTCCTACCCCGAGAAAAGTGCAGCGGCTAGGGTTCATGTCGGGTCAGGGTGCGATTCCCGAGGATTTTGACGAAATGGGCAGTGCCGAGATAAGACATCTTTTTGAAGGCCAAGATGAGGGATGAGGCTACTCCTGGACACCCACTTGCTCCTTTGGGCTGCGCTGGAACCCGATCGGTTGTCGCCCACTGCCCGGAGGCTGATGAAGGATGCTGGGAACCAACTCGCCTTTAGCGCCGCCAGCTTTTGGGAGATTGCGATCAAGCGAGGTCTTGGCCGGAGCGATTTTCGCGTGGATCCTCGGTTGTTACGTCGAGGTTTGCTGGACAACGGTTACAGCGAGCTGCTGGTCGGCAGCGATCACGCACTCGCAATGGATGGATTGCCTCCTCTTCACAAAGACCCGTTCGATCGTATCCTCATCGCGCAGGCAATGGTTGAAGGTATTACGCTGCTCACGGCGGACGCGTTGATAGCGAAGTACCCTGGACCAATACACCGGGTATAGGCTGCAGAACTCGCTAAAAGGTCGAGCTCTAGAGATATGTCGCCGAGAATCGCGGAACGCTGGCTGCACTTGATATTCCTGTTGCTTGCGCTCGTTCTCTGCCTGGTACGCTTCGCGTATCTTCGGGCAGACTTTCCTAACCACTCGCCCTGGATGATTGACCAGGCGAAGTTCACCGATGAAGGATGGTGGGCGAGTGCGGCGGTCCGGCATTTCCTCCTTGGCCATTGGCAGGTTCCCGGCGACTACAATCCGGCGGTCGCTGTTCCGGTATGGCCCACGTTGCTGACCATCGTCTTTCATTTCACTGGCGTCAGCATCGTGGCGACGCGCGCGGTCAATGTATCTTTCTCGGTTGCGACCGTAGTCCTGGTCTATTTCTTAGTGCGTCGCTACGACGTCTCACGAACACTGGCGGCACTTGCGGCGCTGCTGTTGGCGGCAAGCTCCTTCGCGTTTGCCTTTAGCCGGCTGGCAACGTTGGACACGATCATCGTCTTCGAGTGGACCCTGCTCATGTGGGCCGCTTCCTACGCCGCTGCCGGACAAGTTTGGCCCTTGCTCGCACTGGGCATCGGTATCCCTGTCATAGTGCTCACCAAGACCACGGCGCTTGTCCTGCTGCCTGCACTCTTCTGGTTGCTTTGGAAGAAAAGTCCCCGCGCGATTCTGGCCGTAATCGCCATCGCTGGAATTGTTATTGCCGCCTACCTGTTCGTCGTCTTAAGATCCAGATACGCCGACGACTTTCATTATTTCTTCGACATCAATGCACTGGCGGACGTGGAAATAGGGCACACCGGTTCTTTCCTGCTGCAGTTGTTCCGGCACGGCATGTGGATCGACCGCGTTTTGTATCCGGCCGCGATGGCTGCTCTCTTGCTCGCCGTGCTGTGGTGCCGGCAGCTGTGGAGAAACCCGCTGTTTACCGCGTGTTGGATTGCTTTCGCGGGGAACGCCATCTACATTCTTCGCCGTCAGGATGATTACGCTCCAAGATACTTTCTGGTCATGCTGGTGCCGGTCATCATCACTCTCATCATCGCCTTGCAGGAGTTGAAGATCCGGAACCGCAACCTGGCGTTGCTATTGGCAGCTACGCTCGGCGTCGCCGTGGTGCTTGATACGGTACAGGTCTTTGGATTCCTGGCGCATCGCCAATATCAGTTCTACGGCGCAGCCAAATCCATCCAGGCAATCGTGGATGCCAACCCGGCGGCGCACCGCTTGCTGCTGGGTTCGAGTGGTGACCAACTTGCCCTGATGGTTGGTGTTCCCTCGATCAATGACGGATACAGTATTCAGGATCTGGACAAGAAAGTTCTGGTCTACCGGCCCGGCTGGTACGTAGGCTGGAACGACCTCGACCAGGACATCCTCAATTCTCTCTCAGCGTACCGTCTGGACGAGGTCGCGAACTTTCCTGTATTCGACCGTGAAGACCGGGACCGATTGAAGCTGTACCGTATGGTTCCACTGAAGGAGACACAGCAATGACGAAGCTTTTTCTCGCGGTCCTGCTCGCCCTGGCGATGGCCGTTCCTGCGAAGGCGGCCACCCCGCTCCATGTAATCTTCGACACCGACATGGGCAACGATGTGGACGACGCTCTGGCATTGGCCATGCTGCATGCGTTTGCTACCAGAGGAGAGGTGAAACTCCTCGCCGTCACCGTGACCAAAGACAATCCCTGGGCCGCTGAATATGTTCGCTTGGTCAACGAATACTACGGCCGACCCACTATCCCGGTCGGTATCGTGCACGATGGCAAGACACCGAAAGATGGCTTGTACGTCAGGCAGGTATGTGAACTCCACGGCCGCCGCCCCAACAAGGCCGTCGTGTCCGATGCTGTGCAGCTGCTGAGGAAGACGCTGGCGGGTGAGAGCGATGGCGCGGTTACCTTAATCCAGGTGGGCTTTTCGACCAACCTGGCGCGGCTGATGGAGTCTGCACCCGATCGCTACAGCAGTCTCAGCGGAATGGAACTGGTAAAGAGAAAAGTTCGCCTGCTTACGATCATGGCAGGGAACTTTGCCGCCAGTAAACCTGAGTACAACGTAATGACCGATATTCCTGCCGCCACCAAACTCTTTGCCGCCTGGCCAACCGATATTTACATCAGCGGCTTCGAGGTGGGGGAGGCCATCTTGTTTCCCGCTTCCAGCATCGAGCACGACTTTCCCAAAGGCAATCCCGTTGCCGAGGCATACGGGCTCTACGCCAAGATGCCGTATGACCGCCCCACCTGGGACCTGACCACGGTGCTCTACGATCTGCGGCCCGATCGCGGCTATTTTGATGTATCCGCACCGGGCGACGAAAGCGTTGCCGCTAACGGTGCAACCCGGTTTCAGCCCAGTGCGCAGGGAAAGCGGTATTTTCTTAAGGTCAATCCGGTCCAGGTGGCGAGGATTCGAGAAGCCTGCGTGTGGCTCGCTTCGCAGCCAAAGTAAAAACCATCAGAAGAATCGGTCCAGTTGAAAGAAGATTTTTTTGTGGTCGGTCCCGTTGCCGGCAGTTCCCGCAATCTCGAAAGGGCCAATCGCTGTCTTAATCACAATGCCCACAACGCCGTCCATGGGAACGCTCGGCTCGTTGGCCACGAAGAAAGTCTTGCCTGCCTCGTAGGTCGTTATCAGGGATATGCTGTCTCCCAGGAAGGGAGGCAGCTTGGCCAACCGGCGAATATACCCGGTTTGAAACAAATAGTACTGATTGGTGATCAGCTCATTCTCGCCGAAGGCAGAGAGCTGGAGGCCGCCGCCTAAAGAAAATGGAGGAATGCCCGTATCCTCATAGCCAAGTGTCGAACCGCCCGCCACAGCCAGGTAGGCTGAGGACTTGGTGTTGAGGGGAAAGAGGAAGTGGGTCCGTAGTTCTGCGAGGGGGAATGCTTTCTTGGTCCCGGTGTTCGAGTCCCACCACTCCCCGCGGAAGGTGGCTAACATGCCGCGCATGGGCAGAACAGGATCGTCTCCCAGGTCGAGATTGTAACGTAACCGCGTAACCCCGACGCGTCCGGATTGGATGGGATAGATGATCGTATCTCCAATCACCGGCGAATATCTTTGATACGCGGCCTGGTACCCCAGGCGAGCCTCGGCGACCGAGCCGAAATTGTATCCAACGTCGAGCGCTCCCCCAAGCTGTCGCTTTCGGTATTGCGAGTCAATGTGATTGTCATAGTAGTAATAAAACTTGCTGGTGTTGATGGCGACCTGGGGTGCAACAAACCATCGTGTGCTGGGCGTGAACGGATGATAATATTCAGTCGCCAATCGATACACCGAGCCCACGATAACGTCGTTGCGGAGTTCCGAGCCGAACGAGCCGAAGTCCAGGAAGGTAATGCGCGCCCCGGCGCTGAACAGCACCTCGTTGTAGTTGGTGCCATCAATGTTGATCAAAGGACGCACAATGGGCGGCGAATAGGATTTTTCTTGCACCGAAACCAGCAGTCCGGGTTTGCCGTTCTTGTCCGTCATGCTGTAGCTCAATGCGGCGAATCGTCCGGCTCCAGCGATCCTGATGAATTGGTTCTCCATGTTGACGTTACTTACCGGCTGCCCGATGTCCGGGCTCAGCCTGCGCTCGATCCTTTTGGCTAGTGCGGGTGAGGTGCCGGTCACCGCGACAAACTCGGGTACTGCCGTTTTCAAGGTGCGGCTCTCGCGGTGGGCCAGGTATTGCTTCCAGCTCGCATCATCGACAGCAAGTTTGCCCAGGATGGCGCTTTTCTTTTCCGCTGCTTCATAACCGAGCTTGACGATCTCTGCCGACTTGTCATAGTCGAGAGCGGTGTACTTATCCAGGGGAACCGTTACCAGAACGTCGGCCATCTGGATGCTCTTGAGCTCGTTGGCGGCAATCATCACGCTCAATGACTGTCCTAGAACAGAAAAGCTCGAGAGCGGTTGTTGCGCATTGAAGGAGGCTGTTTGCAGGTAGACAGCGACGGTGAGCTGGGCTCCCATCTTTTGCGCAACGTCGACAGGCAGGTTGTTGAGCAGCCCGCCGTCGGCGTAAAGGTTGTTGCCCGAGCGTACTGGGGTGAAGATCCCGGGCAGCGACATCGAGGCGCGCATAGCCAGAGAGAGGGAGCCGTCATGAAAGACGTGCTGCCTGCCGGTGTTGAGCTCGGTAGCGACACAGGCGAAGGGAGTCGGCAGGTCGTTGAAGCTCTTGATCTGGGAGTAGGGAAGAGTGACGTTGTCAAGGATGAAACTTACTTCCTGGCCGGCGTTAAAGCCTGCCGGCAGCTGAATGCCTTTGCGCAGACCAAATTCGACGCGGGTGGGAAATTGAACCGCATCTTCTTTACGCCGGTAAGAAAGGTCATGGAAGGGTAGCTGGCCGCTGAGCGCCTGATCCCAGTCCACTTTTTGAATCAGCTGCTGGATCTGATCAGGAGTTCGGCCGGTCGCATAAAAACCGCCGACCAGGCCTCCCATGCTGGTGCCGGCCACCAGATCCACCGGAACGTGGTGCTGATACAGCCATTGCAGCACGCCAATGTGCGCCAGACCCAGCGCCCCGCCCCCTTCAAGCACCAGGCCGATCTTCTGCCGGGGTTTCGGGTTGTCCTCTTGAGGTGGAACATTTTGGGCTTGCAGGGCAATCGTCACAAAAAGCAGAAAAGGAATCGCATACGCTGCCCGGCAACACACCGCCGCCCAGC
Source organism: Acidobacteriaceae bacterium (assembly GCA_035695685.1). GTDB lineage: Bacteria > Acidobacteriota > Terriglobia > Terriglobales > Acidobacteriaceae > PALSA-350. Next base: position 6,469 of record DASRRN010000069.1, read on the forward strand.
CCCTCTCATGACCGCATGACGATTGGTTCATCGAAGGTCCATCATCGCCCACAACTGTCTGGCCGGGATAGTACCATTCTTGGAGCACGACTACGGTAAACACCGCCGCCACTCCCGCGTAACGAACTTCCAGCCCGATTGGTTAGGCAGCGCGGGGAAGATCCACGGATCAGTCGAACACCACGGTCTTGTTGTCATAGCAGAGGATGCGCCGGTCCAGATGCCAGCGCACCGCCCTGGAAAGAACTACCCGTTCCAGGTCGCGGCCTTTTCCGATCAGATCTTCCACCCGGTCGCGATGGGAGATGCGAGTGACATCCTGTTCAATAATCGGTCCCTCGTCAAGCTTTGGGGTCACATAGTGGCTGGTGGCCCCGATAAGCTTTACCCCCCGTTGAAAGGCTGCGTGGTACGGCCTCGCTCCGATAAAGGCGGGCAGAAAGGAATGATGAACATTGATGATCTGCTGTGGATACCGGCTCACGAATTCGGGGGTGAGAACCTGCATGTAACGGGCAAGCACGATGAGCTCAACCTGGTTTGCCTCGAGCAGCGAGATCTGCTGCTCCTCTTGAGTGGCCTTGTTCGCATCCACTGGCAGGTGATGGAAGGGCACATCGTAGAAATGGGCCAGATCGCGAGCGTCTTGGTGATTGCTGATCACCATGGCGATCTTGCATCGCAACTCCCCGAGCTGCTGACGATAGAGCAAGTCAATCAGGCAATGTTGATAGCGAGAGACGAAAATCGCAACGGCGGGCAGCCTCTGCTGCATCCTCACCTGCCAGCGGAAGCCATACTCGTCCGCCAGGGGGGCAAAGGCGCCGGCAAACGTGTCCTGGTCAAGATCAAAGCTGGCCAGCGACCATTCGAGGCGCATGAAAAACAGCCCCAGCACCGCATCCTGATGCTGGTCGGCATGCAGGATGTTCCCCCCATGTTCGAGGATGAAGCCCGCGATGGCAAAGACCAGGCCCTTCCGGTCTTCACAATAGAGCAGCAACGTGGCGCTGGGTACCATGCTCGATCTCCTCTGGTATACTGGATGGATACTAAAAGTATCTTAAAGAGACCCTTTATGTGTGGAATCCTGGGCTACTTCCGAAAAACCGCCGGCACTGACGACCATCTGGGCGCTACCTTGCTCAACATGTTGGGGGCCCTGGGGCGCCGCGGTCCCGATTCCGCCGGCGTTGCCCTGGTTGGTCCATGGCATCGGAACAGCTATATCGTGCGCGTTCAGGCCGGCGACGAGTTGGAGATGACCAGCCAGCTCATCCAGGCCAATCGCGAAGCGATCGAGAGTTATGCCCGCACGCTGGACGGCGCTTCCGCTGTCTCGTCGAGCGGTGTTTATGTGCGCTTCATGCTAGGAGGAGGTATCAAGCTGGGGGATGTTACTGCCGCGATCGAGTCCCTGGGGGAAGGCATCGAGGTCCTCAGTATCGGTCACGCGATGGAACTCTGTAAAGAGGTTGGATCGCCACAACTCCTCGAGGGCAAACACCATATCTCCGCCTTCGCCGGCACCCACGGTATTGGACACACCCGTCTGTGTACCGAGTCGATCGTTGATCTCAGCCATTCTCAGCCCTTCTGGGGACGTGGGGCGGCGGATGTTGCGATCGTCCACAACGGGCACATCACCAACTATCATCAGTTGCGGCGCAAGTATGAGCAGCGCGGTGTGGGGTTCGTTACCGAAAACGATTCAGAAGTGTTGGCGGTTTACCTGGCCGAGGCACTTAACCGGGGAGGCACGCTACGCCAGGGCCTGGATGGGGTGCTGCGGGATATGGACGGCGCTTTCAGTTGTCTTGCCGTGACCGCGACCGAGATGGGTTTCGTTAAGGATCCCTATGCGTTCAAGCCGCTGGTAGTCGCTGAGACCGGCGAGTTCGTTGCTGTTGCCACCGAGGAGATTGCCATCCGCTCGGCCATTCCGGGCGATTACCAGGTAGGGGAAGCCCAGGTGGAGGAGGTGCGGGTTTGGTCGAGATAGCGACGGATACCATCGACGCGGCAACCCTTTCCACCCGGGAGGTCAATAATCTGATCCGAGCCAGGCTGAAGAACGGGGTGGCGGAGATTTGCGTAGAAAATCCCAATGCCCGTCACAACCTTGCGGTCGCCCTGCTGCAGCCGGGACGGGTACGTTTTCTGGGTAGCGTGGGTTATTACTGCGGTGGCCTGATCGATGGCGCCGAGATTCACGTGGAGGGAAGCGCAGGTTGGGGTTTGGCCGAATCGATGAACCATGGACAGGTGATCGTCCATGGGGGTGCGGGTAACGGTGCAGCCGCAGCCATCCGCGGGGGCACGGTCGTGATTCACGGCGATGCCGCAGCCCGGCTCGGTGTCTCCATGAAGGGCGGACTGGTCCTGGTTGGCGGCCACTGCGGCTACATGGCGGGCTTCATGGGCCAAAAGGGAACCCTGGTAGTCTGTGGCAATACGGGCCAGGCCTTTGCTGACTCCATGTACGCCACGACATGCTATGTGGGAGGCGCCATCGGCGCCCTGGGGACAGATGCGGTGATCGAGCCGCTCTCCGCTGAAGAGGCAGGCATGCTGGATCGTCTGCTGGCCGAACATCTGCCGCCTGCGCTGCGTGCGAAAAAGCCGGCCGGCCGCGACTTTACCAAAGTCGTTGCCGGGCGCAAATTATGGAACTTTGACAAGCACAATTGGAAAACCTGGCAGGATGCGCTTTGATCCATGAGGATGCGCTTTGATCGATGACCCGGCTGTAGATCTTTCCCGCCCACTTCTGCAAACCAGCGGAACCTACACTGCTGAGGTGATGCAGGGCATCCACACCAAAGCTGAAACCGGGATTTACGAAATTCGCGGTTACGGCACTCTACGCCGCCGGCGTTGGGCAACTTTCGACGATCTAACCTTCCTGCCCTGCGGCCTCACCCGAATCCCGCTCGAAGGCTACCGCGAGAAGTGCTCCACCAGGACAATCCTTGGCGGCCGCTTCGCCAAACGGCCCCTGGAACTGGAAATACCCATCATGATCACAGGCATGAGCTGGGGTGCGCTTTCCTATAACGCCAAGGCCGCATTGGCCAAGGCGGCAGCTAAGGTGGGCACCTCCAATACCACCGGCGACGGCGGTCTCTCCCCGGCGGAGCGGGAGTTTGCCAAGGATTATGTGTACGAAGTGCTTCCCTCGCGTTACGGCATCGATGTGCACGATTTGCGCGGGGCGAGCGCGATCGAATTGACCATCGGCCAGGGCGCGAAACCCGGTACCGGGGGGTTGCTGCTCGGCTCCAAGATTTCTGAGACCATCGCTCACCAGCGCGATCTGCCCGTAGGCGTCGACCAGCGCAGTCCGGCCAGGCACCCTGACATGCTCGGGCCCGACGACATG